>DBNZ01000112.1 GCA_002299495.1 Methylococcaceae bacterium UBA659 | reverse complement strand
ATCCTGACCGACAGGCTCCTAGAAGACCAAAGAAAAAGAAGCCGCCATATCCACTGAACTTGGATGCACGCAGTAGTCGATACTTAGAATTAGAAATTAATGGGCATTGGTATAAGGCAGAGGCTTCTAAAATCATTCACATACCTAAACAAATTATTTTTGATGAGAGCAATAATCTTCAACCTGCACATTTATCCGATCAAGATGTAGAAATATTGGCAAGATGGCGAGCAAACCGATATATGCGAATCGCCTTGCCTGATGCCTTTAATAATAAAATCCGCCATTTAATCGACAATGGATTGTTTGATGATGGTTTGGAACATGCTGGCGGATTGTATTTGCATCTTGAGCCTTTTGCAGAGTCTGAACAATACATTGTTCGCTTGTTTGTATTACAGAGACAAGGGTCATCGGAGGAAACCTTTTCAGCTCTATTCGATAAAATGGAATCAATTTTAAGCACCTTGAATGATGTCGACGGGTTAACTTGTCCTTTTATAGAGGGAGAAAACATTCCATTTTTTGAAGCAGTCACGCCTGCAATGAGGCGGCATGAGTTATCTATTGATTTACGTGATCATTTTGTTAGATGGAATTTTGATTATATCTCTCTAAAAGATGGCGATTCAGATGGAATTGATGAAAACTAAATTCGGTAACATTAAAAATCATAAAAATTTAAAAAACTCCCGCGAAACCTTAGGAATTTCAACCGCAAGCTTTTGTGCATTGCCGCATTGCTGTACAAAAATATCCCCTATCCCTTCCAGCACAGAAGGTTCCGCACCCAGTTCCAGCAATCCGTCCTGCAATCCCGGCCAGACGCTGCAAATTTTGTCAGCCAGTTGTTTTAATTCGCGGCTGACCAGTTTGGGATTGAGCTGGCATTCATACGCCATCAACGCCCAGTCATAAGCCGTCAACACGGCGGGGTTAAAGTTGTCGCCAATCGCCATTGCCAAGGTATCGGAAATGCCATCCCCGGCATAGAGCAAGCAACACACCAGATCATAAGCTGGCGCCAAGCTCAAGCCGCCCGCATCCATGAAGAACGACAGGTTTTTACCATGGGCATCGGTATTGCCGATCAACACCTGAAAGATCGCCCAACGCAACAAGGCCAAGCGGTCGACCGCCGGTTTTGAACTGGCTTGAGCCAACAAGGCAAACAGTTTGGGCAAGGATGCCCCATCGCGCAGATGTTGTACATCCCGGCCATCGCCATAAGAGCGTTCATATTTCATGCTGACACCCAAACCCAAGGCTTGGCAACCATCAATGCAGTGGAACCGCTTTATACCATCGGCCTTGCTGATCCGGTCAAAGCGGCGGATCAGCACCACGGGTTCGGGTAGCCATTCCAAGCGGATGTCCGCCGTTGGCAAACCCACGGCCTGAGCCAAGCGCATACCGGCCAGTTCATTGCTGGTCATGCCTTGCCGTCGGGTGCGCAGCGGTTCGGGTTTGAGGATATGGGTGGAGGCCAAGCGGTCGCCATCGACCAGATACCAGTGCTGGTTTTCTTCCAGCACGGCAATCTTGTCCTGGTGGCCGGCAATCGACAGCCGGACTTTGCCGTCCCAGACCGTGAACGCCTCTTGCGGGCGCGAGCGGATGCGGCGGGACAATTTATCCCGGCTGAGCAAGCGTTTCGTGGTTTCCCGGTGGGCGGGTGCTGGCGGATCAGCCAAGCTGAGCGACAAAGCCCCGGCGGTTTCTTGCCCCAAGGCGATCAGCAAGCCCATCAGGTTGGATTTGGACACTTTGTTGGCTTGTGCAGCATCGTCCAATGCTTGGCCTTCCGGCAACAGGTTCTGGAAAAACTGCCGCACGGCGGCGCTGTGTTGTTCGGGTGTGATTGCTCCGGCATCTAGGGGCAAAGCCGGGCTTAACGGGAAGCGGATATCTTTTGCCAGCCAATCCGGTGCATAGTCAAAACCAAAAAGCCCGCTAGCGCTATCCAGACTGAGCCAACCGACCAACTCCGCGTTGGCTTTAACATCCAGCTTCATAGCGGCGGCTGGGTCAGGTCAGCCAAACGTCGGCGGGCATTATCGCGTTGCGACTGGGGCAGGACGAACAGCGACACGCCCAAGCCTTGCGCCACTTGCAGGATTTTGCCGATACTGACACCCGGCTGGCCGGTTTCAATATCAATCAAGGTCTGCAAGGCAACACCTATGCTTAAGGCGGCATCGACCTGACGCATACCCGCCTGGGTTCGCGCGGCACGGATCGCCGCACCCAAGGTGGCCGGGTTGTCAAGGCAAGGGTCGGTAGGAAAGGCAGTAGGGATGACACGTTTCATATAATTCACCAATAGTGGATTTATAGAAGCAATGTCTGAGCGTATCAATTAAAAACTACGATAATGGATTTTATTGGTTTAGGTAGGCTGTAATTCGTAATAATTCTGTGGCGGCCTTTGATGCGTTTGTCGACAATTATGCCTGCCAGTACCAAAAGACAAAAGTGCCTTGCTGGGTGATATTGGATAATGCGTCTGTCCATCGGAGCGGCGCATTCAAGGAACAGAGGGCGGGTTGGCAACAACGCGGTAAAGATCAGCCAGGAGCCATTCGATTATTGGCGTACTGAAATGGCAGGGCTACCTCATTAAAAATAG
>DBNZ01000010.1:2129-3580 GCA_002299495.1 Methylococcaceae bacterium UBA659 | reverse complement strand
GCTGCCGGGTAAAGGCCGCCATTCCTCGGGTGATTTGATGTAGTCGTCGGAGTCGTGGTTAATGACGCCGTCGCGGTCGAGCAGGACAAAGCGGGCTTTATCACTCACGATGGCACAACGCCAAGTCCGCACAGGTCAAAAATTGCTCGGACAACAGGTTCAACAATGCCAATCGGTTGGCCCGCAGCTCCAAATCATCGGTCATGACCATGACGTGGTCGAAAAACGCATCGACGGTTTCGCGCAAGCTTGCCAGACGGTTTAGCGTCGCCTGGTAATCCCGTTGTGCCAACAGCGGTTCGATGTCTTGCGCCGCTTGCCGGGCGGCGGCGAGCAAGGCGATTTCTTGCGGCTCAATCAAGTTAGATACCGTGGTGGCGGGCGCGGATTCGGATTTTTTCAGGATGTTACGGATACGCTTGTTGGCGGCGGCCAGGCTTTCGGCTTCCGGCAACTGCCGGAAAGCCTTGACGGCGGCCAGGCGTTGCATGAAGTCCAGCGGATCGGCGGGGGCGAGGCTCAGCACCGCATCGAATTCGTCCGCACTGTAGCCTTTATCCAGGCAATAACCTTTCAAACGCTCGAAAATGAAGTCCACGACGGCGGTGTGCGTCGCGGCATTGTCAAAACTGTGCGAAAACTGTTCCAACGCAAACGTGCATAACTCGGGAATATTCAAGCTGAGTTGGTTTTCGATCAACGTCCGTAACGTGCCCAACGCGGCGCGGCGCAGCGCGTATGGGTCTTTGTCGCCGGTAGGGGTCAACCCGGTGCTGAAAATACCGCTCAAAGTGTCGATTTTTTCGGCGAGGGCGAGGACTTGGCCAATTGGGCTAGGCGCGGTTCCGCTGCCGGATTGTTTGGGGAAATAGTGTTCTTCCAAGGCCCAGGCGACTTCGGGCGCTTCGCCTTCGGCCAGCGCGTAGTAACGGCCCATGATGCCTTGCAGGTTGCCGAATTCGCCGACCATGTAGGTCATCAAATCGGTTTTCGCCAGCATCGCCGCCCGCCGCGCCAGGGCTACGTCCGCGCCTACTCCTGCGGCGATATACGCCGCCAGTTGGCTGACGCGCACGGACTTGTCGTAAACCGTGCCGAGTTTTTCCTGGAACACCACGGTTTTTAAGGTTTCGACATGGGATGCTAACGGCTGCCTGCGGTCTTGGTTCCAGAAAAATTCGGCATCCGCCAAACGCGGCGTGACCACGCGCTCGTTGCCTTGTTGGATCACCTCAGGGTGTTTGCTGGCTATATTGCTGAAGGTGATGAAGTGCGGCAATAAGCCACCATCGGCGGTTTCGACCGGAAAATATTTTTGGTTGGTCTGCATCGTGGTGATCAACACTTCTTTCGGCAAGGCCAAATAGCGGGGGTCGAAGTTGCCGGTAATCGGCATCGGCCATTCGTTCAGCGCGGCGATTTCTTCCAGCAAATCGTCTTCGATATGGGCG
>DBNZ01000010.1:0-1696 GCA_002299495.1 Methylococcaceae bacterium UBA659 | reverse complement strand
TTGAACAAAGCCGCTTCGTAATCCTGCGGCTGCCGGAAGGGGATAGCATCCGGCGCGTGGAAACGGTGGCCGCGGCTGGCGTTGCCGGTTTTTAATCCTAGGATTTCGGTTTGGATGACTTTTTCGCCAAACAACAACACCGCCCAATGCACGGGTCGGACAAATTCGGTGGCGAAACTGCCCCAACGCATGCGTTTGGCGATTGGCAAAGCGGCGATGGCTTGGCGGATGATGTCGGGGATGATTTCTTCGGCGGTTTGGCCTTTGACCGCTTGGGTGTAGCTCAACCATTCGCCTTTGTCGGTTTTCAGGCGTTCCAGTTGCTCGAATGTCGCCCCACAACTTTGCGCGAAACCCAACGCCGCCTTGCTGGGCGAACCGTCCGGCGCGAATGCCGCCTGGATAGCCGGGCCACGTTTTTCCACAGTTTTATCGGGTTGCGCGGTTTGGAGATCGTCAATCAGCACCGCCAAACGGCGCGGCGTGGCATAGGCTTTGCTGGCGGTAAAACTTAAACCGGCGGCCTTAACGCCTTCGATGATGCCGTCTAGCAAAGCGTTGCTGAGTTTTAACAGGGTTTTCGGCGGCAGTTCTTCGGAGCCGAGTTCGAACAGGAGGTGTTGGGTGGTGGTCACGGTAATCCCTTTAGTTTTTTAGGCGATTTAATTCGGTGCAGGCGTGATGCAAGGATGACGGCGCATTTTCAGGCCAGCCATTAAGGCAAATGTCTTCTTTTAGTTTTTTGGCGAATGCGCCGATGTCTGGGTTTTTATATTGATTTTTATAGCTAATAACTTTGCCAGAGTTATCTGTTTTAGTTTCAACATCATCGGCGTTGGTTTGAATGTAGTGAAACCAAGATTCAATGTTTCGGATCGGCGCAAACAGCAAAACCTTTTCGTTATTTGACCGGGTGGGTTGGTTTAATCTGGCTTTTTCAATATCCAGCTTTTCGTCAAATTCCTTTAACCGTTCTTGGACAGTTTTTTCATCGGCATCTATCATTGCCACCAAGATAATATTTTGGAAGGTAGACCGCGATCTATGGGAAATAACAGCACTTGGGTAATGTTCAAGTACAGTCGCGTTATTGTAGGCGGCAGGAAGCCGATTAATTTTGGTTGCGCCCAATAATTTCACATACGCCTTAATAAAATCATATTGTTGTTTATCTTCACACAACACAGTCATGCTGCTGCCTTTAAGGTCAATCGCCATAAATCCAGCCGATTTCAATTAACTGGGCAAGCGACAAGCCATTCTTTTCCTGTTCAGTGATTTTTTCTATGCGCGAATGGTTGTCTTGCCTAGAAAACCAGTATCCCAAACTTGGGGCTAATAAATTAATCACGCTGGGGTGATGGGAAATCAGCAGTGCTTGTAAATTCCGTTGCTTGCACTGCTCCTCAAGCTCATTAAGCCAAGGCTGAATTTCTGGTAATGCCAAAAAATTCTCCGGCTCATCAATACAAATAACCGAGTTTTCTGGCACACAAAATATCATTGTGTATAAAATCGCTAGCGCCTTCTGACCATCAGACAATTCATCAAAACGGTAAATGTCTTTATCAATCTTAACTTCCAAGATTTTTTTTAACCCAGACTGGGTAAATTTAAAGGTCTTGAAACCAGGAACAGTTTCCCTCAATTGTTGCTCAACGTTAGATACGCCTTCCCTATTTTCATTGTTCCAATA
>DBNZ01000221.1:3128-9852 GCA_002299495.1 Methylococcaceae bacterium UBA659 | reverse complement strand
CTGTCTTGGATGGGTGTGCATTGGTTAAAACCCGCCTCTTTCAAACCGTGCAAAATACTGCCGGACAACTCAAGGTTACTAAAGCGGGTTGAAGTTAAATGTGAGGTGTTTTTCATAGCGGCATAGCATAGCGAAAACCCAAACCCGTTAACAGCATGCTTAGAAATAAATTGACTCCCCGTATTAACAGACCTATAGTTTTGGCTTTTTTTTGGAGATGAGATTGTGAGCGACTTAGTCCTTCATGTGAACGACAGTGATTTTGACGAGACCGTAATTAAAGCCCAAGGGCCTGTATTAGTTGACTATTGGGCGGAATGGTGCGGCCCTTGCAAAATGATCGCCCCCGTTTTGGAGACCATTGCCGCACAATACCACGGCAAGCTCACCGTGGTTAAATTGAACATCGACGAAAACCCTAAAACCCCGCAGCATTACGGTATCCGTGGCATACCCACGTTGATGCTATTTAAGAATGGCGCAGTGGAAGCGACAAAAGTCGGCGCCCTAACCAAGCCAGAGCTGACTAAGTTTATCGACAGCCACCTCTAACAACCGCCTCTTCATTGAAGAACGTGCCTTAATGATAAATGTATTAAGTTTACCCGCTTAACCTTTGGATTCGATTATCCGCCAGTTAATGCACGTTCTCATACCAGCCAATAAAGCGTTGGACGGTTCAGACCCGTTCCGTTATAATTCTTATGTGCCCTGTCTTGGCACCTAGTCTTCTCGATCCAGAATTTACACCCCCAAAACCCAACCCCTATCCTTCTCCTGCCATCGCGGCTTTAGCCGTTCGCAGTGTCCTGCAAACAGTCTTCTTATGAATTTAACCGAATTAAAACTTAAACCTATCAACGAAGTTATTGAGATTGCCGAATCCTTAGGCCTAGAAAATGTTGCCCGATCGCGAAAACAAGACCTAATATTTGCCATCTTAAAAAAACAAGCCAAAGCGGGCGACGATATTTACGGGGACGGTGTTTTGGAAATCTTGCAAGACGGCTTTGGTTTTTTACGCACCCCGGGTTGTTCTTATTTAGCAGGGCCTGACGATATCTACGTCTCACCCAGCCAGATCCGGCGCTTTTCGTTGAAGACAGGCGACACCATCAGCGGAAAAATTCGGCCACCCAAGGATAATGAACGTTACTTCGCCATGCTCAAGGTCGAGCAAATCAATTTTGAACCGCCAGAAAACACCAAGAACAAAATCCATTTTTCCAACTTAACCCCGCTGTTTGCCAACCAACGGTTCGTGTTGGAACAGGGCAACGGCAGTAGCGAAGACTTAACCGGCCGCATCATCGACTTGATCGCACCCATAGGCAAAGGCCAACGCGGATTGATTGTGTCGCCGCCGAAAGCAGGCAAGACCATGATCCTGCAAAGCCTGGCCCAATCCATCGCGTTAAAAAACCCCGAATGTTATCTCATAGTTTTGCTGATTGACGAGCGCCCTGAAGAGGTAACGGAAATGCAACGTTGCGTCCTAGGCGAAGTGATTTCCAGCACCTTTGACGAGCCGCCCACCCGTCATGTGCAAGTGGCCGAAATGGTGATCGAAAAGGCCCGGCGCTTGGTCGAACACAAGCACGATGTGGTTATCTTGTTAGACTCCATCACCCGTTTAGCGCGTGCCTACAACACCGTAGTCCCGTCATCTGGCAAAATCCTCACCGGCGGTATCGATGCCAACGCCCTAGAAAAACCCAAACGTTTTTTTGGCGCGGCGCGTAATATCGAAGAGGGCGGCAGCCTGACTATTATCGCCACTGCGTTGGTCGATACCGGCTCGCGTATGGATGAAGTGATATTTGAGGAATTCAAGGGCACCGGCAATATGGAGTTGCATCTGGACAGGAAAATTGCCGAAAAACGGATTTACCCGGCCATCAACATCAACCGTTCCGGAACCCGCCGGGAAGAATATCTGGTCGACCCGGACACGCTGCAAAAAACATGGATCTTGCGCAAGATACTGCAACCGATGGACGAAACCGCCGCATCAGAATTTCTGCTGGGTAAGCTAAAAGATTTCAAAACCAATGCTGAATTTTTCGACTCGATGAAACGTTAAGGCCCTGCACCCACCAGACCATTCATTGCAGTTGACCGCCAAACAACTATCCGTAAAAAACCGGTCGCTTACCGCGTTAATCTGCGGCCATCAAAAAAAGTCCGATTCGCAAACCGCCCATCATAAAAGCCGTAGACTAGACCTGGTAGCCTTCCTTTTCTTGAAGGCCCAGTAGTGCCTGTTTGATTCGGGCTTCTGCGTCAGCGTCTAGCTCATTATTCTTGTAAATTTTATCCAACAGACCCTCGTCGACTAAAGCCTCTTTAATCCAACGCTTCATAAACCGGTAGTTGCTTGCCAGACTGGCCACTTCGCCTGTGTTTGGATTCCGGATTGCCGATTTAGCGCCGCTGGAAACCTCCTGGACATTCGTGTTGGCTGGGGTTACAGCCAATTTTGGCTTAGCCTGGGCGGGTACGGGTTTAATAGTCGCTGTTTCCTGTTTTTGGGGCGCTGTATTTGACCCTACCCTCGGTTGAGCCAACGGGGCGACTGTTTCAGCTTGGATACCGGCTGCTACCGTACTGACCTCTTCCCGCCGCACCACAATGTCGGCTGTGGCCGGTTCCCCATGAACCGTAGCCTTATCTATCCGCTGTTTCTCTTGGGTAATCGAATACACAACATAGGCAACAAATACGGTTGTCAAAACAAACATCAATTCAATCATAACCAACTCCCCTTTTATGATTTTTATGGTGGCAAAGAAAATCCTGATTTGGCGTTACTTAAGGAAACTTAAGAACCGCTTAGACTGCGATCATGCCCTAAACGGCGCAGGGCACCAGTGGAATAGCGGCATGACGATAACCTGCTGATGGGACCTTGATGAAACATCAACAGAACCTCAGACCGTCCAATAGGGAAAACTGTTTCAATCGGCCAAAAAACCCCTACAACACATCCAAGATGGCCCGTTTGACCGCATCCAGGTTGGACTCAATGGTCACCGGCTGAGTGTCGACGCATTGTTTCATGGCGATATCGGGGTCTTTGATACCGTTGCCGGTCAACGTGCAAACAACGATGCTGCCCTCGGGTATTTTGCCCTTTTTGATGTCATGCAATGCGCCTGCCAAAGAAGTTGCCGAGGCCGGTTCGCAAAATACGCCTTCATATTTTGACAGCAGCTTTTGCGCCGCCAAAATCTCGTCATCGGTGAATTTGTCAAACCAACCACCCGATTCCCGTCGCACGGCCCAAGCCTTGTCCCAGGATTGCGGATGGCCGATGCGGATGGCGGTGGCCACCGTCTCGGGATGGTCTATCGGATGCCCTGCGACAAACGGAGCCGCCCCTGCCGCCTGATAACCGCACATGACCGGCAGATTCCGATTGACGGCGGTATGGGTGGCTGAATAGCGGGCATATTCGGTATAGCCTTTCCAATAAGCCGTGATATTACCGGCGTTGCCTACCGGCAAGCAATGGAAATCAGGAGCAAAACCCAATTCATCGACGATTTCAAAAGCGGCCGTTTTCTGCCCTTCAATCCGGAACGGATTGATCGAATTGACAATGGTCACCGGGGCATGGTCTGCGACTTCCTTGACTAAGGCCATGCCTTTGTCAAAGTTGCCGTTGATTTGGATGATGGTGGCGTCATACATCAGGGTTTGCGCCAACTTGCCCAGAGCGATTTTGCCTTCGGGGATCAGCACGAAAGCTTTAATCCCGGCGCGCCCTGCGTAGGCGGCGGCCGAAGCCGAAGTGTTGCCGGTGGAGGCGCAAATGATCGCCTGGCTACCGGATTCCACGGCCTTGGTGACCGCCATGGTCATGCCCCGGTCCTTGAACGAACCCGTGGGATTTAAGCCTTCAAACTTGACATAAATTTTCACCTCCTTGGCAATCAAGCGGGGGATGTTTTGCAACTCGATCAACGGGGTATTGCCCTCGCCCAAGCTAATTAGGCGGGTGTTGGCGGATACTGGCAAGCGGCTGCGGTAACGTTCGATAAGGCCGGTGTAACGGTGTTGTGTGGTCATTTTTTTGTTACCCCAAGGTTTCTAGGCGGATACGGTTTATTTTGCCGGTAACGGTGGGCAGGGCTTCAATGGCTGCAATAGCTGCATCCATTTCTTGTTCCAAGGTGATTTGCGTGAGCAGAATGATCGGCACGGTGGCTTCCCCATGCAGCGGTTCTTTTTGCAAAATGGCTTCGATGCTGATGGTGTGGTCGGCCAGTATCCGCGTGACATCCGCTAATACGCCGGGTTTGTCTTCGGCATTAAGGCGCAGATAGTAGGCTGTTTTGAATTGTGCTGGCGTAAGGATTGGGATATCGGCCAAGGCATCGGCCTGGAAGGCCAGATGCGGCACCCGGTTTTCCGGGTCCGAAGTCAAGGCCCTAACCACGTCCACGACATCCGCTACCACCGCTGAAGCAGTCGCTTCCGCGCCGGCCCCGGCCCCGTAGTATAAAGTCGGCCCCACCGCATCGCCCTTCACCAATACCGCATTCATGACGCCATTGACGTTGGCAATCAGGCGACGTTCGGGGATCAAGGTCGGATGCACCCGCAGCTCGATTCCTTCCGGGGTTTGCCGGGCTATCCCTAAATGTTTGATACGGTAGCCTAATTGCTCGGCATATTCGATATCGGCGCGGGTGATGCGGGTGATGCCTTCGGTATAGACCTTCTCAAACTGTAGCGGGATGCCAAAGGCTATCGCAGCGAGAATGGTCAATTTATGCGCGGCGTCTATGCCTTCGACGTCAAAGGTCGGGTCGGCCTCGGCATAGCCTAAGGCCTGGGCTTCGGCCAATACATCGGCAAAATCGCGGCCTTTGTCGCGCATTTCGGTCAGAATAAAATTGCCGGTGCCATTGATAATGCCGGCCAGCCATTGGATATGGTTTCCCGCTAAACCCTCACGGATAGCTTTAATGATGGGGATTCCACCGGCCACGGCCGCCTCGAATGCGACTATCACGCCTGTTCCGCTGGCCTTGGCAAAAATTTCATTGCCATGCAACGCAATCAGGGATTTGTTGGCAGTGACCACATGCTTGCCATTGGCTATCGCCGCTAGCACCAAGTCTTTAACTATCCCGGCGCCACCGATTAGCTCCAAAACGATGTCGATCTCCGGATCGCTGACAATATCCATGGGATGAGTGGTCAAATCAATCCCTTCAGTGCTACAAATGCGCGGTTTCGTTAGATCTTTTGCCGAAGCGCGGGTGATGCTGATGTCCCGGCCTGCCCGACGGGCAATTTCTTTGGCGTTGCGTGTCAGTACATTCACGGTGCCGCCCCCGACAGTACCTAAGCCTAAAATTCCCACTTTTATCGGTTTCAACGCTTACTCCAACTCAATTTTTAGTCATGTTAAAAAATGGCGTCAATTTGACAACAACCAATGGCCATCTTTTTTCATCATATTGCGGATACCACGAATGGCTTGGCGGGTACGATGCTCATTTTCGATTAATCCAAACCGGACATGATCATCGCCATACTGCCCGAAACCAATTCCAGGGGCAACCGCGACTTTGGCTTCCAACAATAATTTCTTGGAAAATTCCAAGGAACCCATAGCCCGATAAGGGGCTGGAATTTTAGCCCAGACAAACATGGTGGCCTTCGGCTTTTCCACTGGCCAACCAATAGCATTCAGGCCATCGCACAACACATCACGGCGCTTACGGTACATTTCGACAATTTCCATGACACAGTCTTGCTTGCCTTCCAGCGCGGCAATCGCGGCGATCTGTATCGGCGTGAAGGTGCCATAATCCAAATAAGATTTTATCCGCGCCAACGCTGCCACCAAGTCTTTGTTGCCGCACATGAAACCGACCCGCCAACCAGGCATGTTGTAACTTTTCGACATGGAAAAAAACTCCACGGCTATGTCTTTAGCGCCCTCGACCTGCAGAATCGAAGGGGCGATGTAACCGTCAAAAACAATATCGATATAAGCAATGTCATGCACGACCCAAATCTGATTTTCTTTGGCCAGCGCGATGATTTTTTCGAAAAAATCCAATTCCACACATTGGGTGGTCGGGTTACCAGGGAAATTTAGGATCAACATCTTAGGCTTAGGCCAGGAATCAATGATGGCCCGATGCAGTTCATCGAAGAAATCGACGCCCGGGATCAACGCCACATGGCGCACGTCGGCGCCGGCGATCACCACGCCGTAAGGATGGATGGGGTACGCCGGATTCGGCACCAGCACCACATCGCCCGGACCCAAGGTGGCCAAGGCCAAATGCGCTAGACCTTCTTTTGAACCTATGGTGACGATCGCCTCGCTATCGAAGTCCAATTCAACTCCAAAACGCCCTTGGTACCAATTGCATATCGCTCTCCTGAGCCTAGGGATGCCCCTGGATATGGAATAACGGTGGGTGTCTTCGCGTTGCGCCGCTTCCACCATTTTTTTGACGATATGCGGCGGAGTCGGTTGGTCCGGATTACCCATGCCAAAGTCGATGATGTCCTCGCCCGCCGTCCGCGCCTTGGCTTTCAGATCGTTAACAATGTTGAATACATAAGGAGGCAAACGGGCAATGCGGTGAAATGGTTCCATTAACAGCTCTTGGCCAAGCAAACTAGGGGGGAGATAGGTAAAAACGTGGTACGTTACTGGTGTAGAAAAAATATGTCAAATTTTAGCCGTATACCG
>DBNZ01000221.1:0-2735 GCA_002299495.1 Methylococcaceae bacterium UBA659 | reverse complement strand
CGGGTTAAAAACCGCAGGGGCAACTAGGGCGGTGCCTCTTTTAGTTAACGCACGGGTAGCGTAAATTATTATCGCCTACCGCAATTAACCGTAATTTTTGTCGGCGTGTCATGGACTTGATGGCTTGTTCCCGTTTCGAGGCGGAAACCCGGTCGTGGCCATTTTCGACAAAAGCCACCGTCAAGGCTTTGCGGCCACGAAAATATTTTGCCCCCTTGCCTTCGGCATGTGCACGGAAGCGTCTGGACACATCCTTGGCGATGCCTGTATAAAGCGAACTATCCGAGCATGAGATGATGTAAACGCTCCAGTTAAATTCATTTGACATAGGTGATAACCATGGCGGGACAGCAACAGATTGTAGCACCATCAACAAAGCCGGTCTTAGGTTGGCGGGAATGGATTGCCCTACCCGAATTAGGCATCAACCCCATCAAGGCCAAAATTGATACCGGCGCCCGCACCTCGGCCCTACATGCTTTCATGATTGACCCTTATAAAAAAGCGAAACAGCCCTGGGTCATGTTCGCCATCCACCCTATCCAAAAACAAACCGACGTGGTGGTTGAATGCCATGCAGCGGTCAAAGACCGGCGCATTGTGTCTGATTCTGGCGGCCATAAGCAGCGCAGGTATGTACTGGAAACCAACTTAGTGATCGGTGCCCAGACAGTCAAAGCGGAAATCACCCTGACTAACCGCGACAGCATGGTGTTCCGCATGCTAATTGGCCGCACCGCGCTTAGAAACGACTATTTCATCGACGCCCACGCTTCTTTTGTACAAGGTTATCCCAGGCATTTTAGCCCAACCCTTGACCACCCCGACTTTACCGCCACCACGGCTAAGGCGTGAAAAAACGGGCGTTTATCCAAAAATGGCTGGCAATACTGGCGGCGTACCCCAAAGCAATCACCGGCATCCATTTGAGATGGCTGGTAAATGTGTAAATACCCTTAGCCTGCCCCATCAAACCGACACCCGCCGCTGAGCCAATCGCCAACATGCTGCCACCCACCCCGGCGGTCAACGTCACCAACAACCACTGGCCTTGGGAAATATCCGGCGTCATGGTTAAAACCGCCAACATGATGGTGCCGTTATCGACAAATGCAGAAGCGACACCCACTAAAATATTGGCGATGGTGGGATCCAAATCACCGTACAATTCGTGCGATACCAGCTCCAAGTAACCGATAAAACTCAACCCGACCACCGCCATCATCACACCATAAAAAAACAACAAGGTGTCCCATTCCAAATTGGCCACTTTTGTGAAAACGTCAAAGGGGCGTTCCTGGCTACGCTTTTTTTTCGCCAATGCTTGCGGGTTGTTCATGTACTTTAGCGGGGCAAAATAATCGACCCTAAAGTCATTAGGCTTGCCTTGTGCCATTTTTTCTGCTGTTTTTTGCAGGTAAAAGCTAAAAAACTTAAGGTAGGTCAAGCCCATCATCATGCCGGCCGCCGGCGGTAAATCCAAAAAATTTTCAAACGATGCGGCGGTGATGACGGTTAGCAAAAACAAACCGATAATCACCAAACCGCCCCGCTTCATGGCCAGCTTTTCATGCAGTGCGGCCGGTTTTTCATGGGGGATGAAAAAATTCATAATGGCCGCCGGCAACGCAAAGTTAATGATTGCCGGGATGAACAAAGTAAAAAAATCAACAAACGGCACCATACCTTTTTGCCAAACCAACAAAGTCGTGATATCGCCAAACGGGCTGAACGAGCCGCCCGCGTTTGAAGCCACGACGATATTGATGCACGATAGGTTTACAAAACGCCGGTTGTCCTTACCCAACGCCAACACCACAGAACCCATCAGTAAGGCTGTGGTCAGGTTATTGCAAAACGAGGAAATAAAAAAAGCTTGGCAGCCCGTTATCCAAAACAATTGCCGGTAGCTGTAATTTTTGCTTAACAACCAAACCCGCAACCGTTCAAACACACCGCGGTCTTCCATCGCGTTCAAATACGTCATCGACACCATGATGAACAAGAACAACTCGACGTAACCCACTAAACCGGCACGGAACGCCGCACCCGCTTGGCCGCCCAAGCCTTCTTGGGCATAGGCGACGGCGATCAAAATCCATATCAAGCTCGCCGCCAACACCATGGGCTTGGATTTGCGCAGTTCGGTGACCTCCTCGATCATAGCCAGCGCATAAGCCACGCCAAAGAAGGCCAACGCCAAAAATCCCACGCTCTGTTGGGTCAGATTTAAGGCCGGGTCTGCGTTCACCGAAGCAAGCACTGAACCAGGAATTGAAGACAGACCGATAACAACAAGAAAAGCCACAAATTTTATGGGCATAGAGTACCAACTAGACGGGGTTTATGGGGTAATTTACCCGAAGTGCTTGGATACCGGCAAATAATAGTTAAGCCAATTATAAATAAAAAAAATCGGCAACGAAAATTCCCTCTCTAAAGACGCTCTAAACAAATCGTCATCTCAGCCATCCCCACCGACCAAAACGCAGCTCTTTAAAAAATGTGCTGATCCGGTTGGGCAACAACCGTGCGCCCATGATGTGCAACTCAAGCTCACCGCAACGGACGATAGCCGCATTCGACTGGCCGCTGGATACGGCACTGGATAAACACTATCGCTGGGTCAAATTAAGCGACCGCATCCCCTAGGATCAGCTGGCCGACGGTTATATCGGCTACGCTTTGTGATTGATTGAGTAGGTGCTAATGAGGAAAGACGTCTATTGATGATA
>DBNZ01000167.1 GCA_002299495.1 Methylococcaceae bacterium UBA659 | reverse complement strand
TTAAGTCCGACAGACTCCTAGACTCGGATTTGACCATTCCGGAGCTGGTTAGAACGGCTTGGGCATCGGCGGTCACCTTCCGTGGCACCGACATGCGCGGCGGCGCCAACGGCGCACGCATTCGCCTGGCCCCGCAAAAGGATTGGGAGGCCAACGACCCCGCCGAATTGACCAAAGTGCTGGCGCGGCTGGAAACCATCCAAAACGACTTCAACCGCACATTGAAAGGCGGCAAGAAAGTGTCGCTGGCCGACGTGATCGTGCTCGGCGGCTCGGCTGCCGTGGAAGAGGCCGCGAAGAAAGCCGGTGTCAAGCTGCAAGTGCCGTTCAAACCGGGGCGGATGGATGCGACACAGGAGCAAACCGACGTGCATTCTGCTGCGGTGTTGGAACCTAAAGCCGACGGTTTCCGCAATTACTTCGGCAAGGATAATGCGCTTTCGCCTACCGAAATGCTGGTCGAGCGCGCTAATTTCCTGACCTTGAGCGTGCCGGAAATGACGGTGCTGGTCGGCGGAATGCGGGCGTTAGATGCCAACGTCGGCCATTCCAAGCACGGCATATTCACCAGTCGGCCGGGCACTTTAACTAACGATTTTTTCGTCAACTTGCTGGATATGTCCACCAAGTGGAGCAAGTCGGCGGTCGAGGGCGTTTACGAGGGAAGAGACCGGGCCAGCGGTCAAGTCAAATGGACCGCGACACCGGTCGATTTGATCTTCGGCTCCAACTCCGAGTTGCGCGCCGTTGCAGAGGTGTACGCATCGGATGATGGCAAAGATAAATTCGCACAGGATTTTGCCATTGCCTGGGCCAAGGTCATGGACTTGGATCGATTTGATAAACGCTGACGTTAGCTTGCAAGGCGCCCAACTTGGCTGCAACGCTCTCAGCACCAACGGTTCAATACGGGTTCATCATGCCTTGTATAGCGGCAACACCGATTCCGGTGATTATGATTGCAGAAAAGGCGGCGGACATAATTTTGCAGGGATAAATTTGTCGCTGCGGATGCGTTAGTCTTTAATCACCCCAGAAACCCTGGCAACCCGCGCCAATTCAGCCAATGTCGATATGTTAAGTTTCTGTTTAACTCGGGTGGCGTAATTGGCGACGGTTTTAGAACCTAAGCATAATTCGTCCGCCGCCTTTTGCACGGTCAGGCCTTTTGCTAACAATCTAAACACATCAAACTCCCGCGGAGACAACGAGGCGACCAGAACCGGGTCATTGGACTTTGGCTGGATTGCCGCCGAACCTTTCAGCAAACCGTTTTCGATATAGGAACCGCCGCCCACAATCGCTTCGATAGCATCCACTAGAATATCAGGCGCGGCATTTTTAGTGATATAACCTTTCGCCCCGGCTGCCATTGCCCTTTGCACATAAACACCCGCGTCATGGATGCTGAAGACAAGGATTTTTGCTTGTCGGCAACGGCCAACGATGCGCCGTATCGTTTCCAGACCGCCTATGCCCGGCATCGACAAATCCATCACCACCACATCGGGCTGTAGGTCTTGATATAACTGGAAAGCCGCTTCACCGCGCCCGGCTTCGGCAATGACTTCAATGCCGTCAACAACCGCTAGCAACATACGGAAACCCGCCCTGACCACGGTATGGTCGTCAACCAACATGACTTGAATCGGAACCTTTTTCTGCATAAATAACCATCTCGTTGGAACCGTGGCTTAGGGCGGTAAGAACGAGGTTAATGCTACGGCTATCAATAACCCACTTACCAAGGCCTTAGGGGGGATAAAAAATGAATCTGCCTGATTATGTGCCCGCATCAAACAAAAAGCGGGCTATATTTTTACCGCATTGGCTATGCTAATATGCCCCGGGCTGAAAACCTGTGCAGAAGGCGTTCAGGATGTAAAGGGGTTTAACTACAAGCCCCCCCATCAATTGGGTAAATTCCCCACCTACACATTGTCCACACGGATAACACGCTTTCGTTACTTTTTCTTGGAGTTATTTATGCCAAAGCTGATTAAGCCAGCCCTCATTGCCACTGCGTTGAGTTTATCCATATCTTTTAATGTCGCAGCATCCAGTTATCCGGCCAGGATGGGCGCAAAATTGGGTAACGGCATTGCCAATGCGATCACAGGGATCGCCGAAATCCCAAGAACCATTAGCGTCGCCAACCGCAAAGAGGGTCCGGCCTACGCAGCCACGGCCGGTTTCATGACTGGGCTGGTCCATATGTTAGGACGGACCATGATGGGCGCACTGGATATTGCCACCTTTATGATACCAACCAAACCCATCGTCAAACCCGATTATGTTTGGCAGAATTTTTCTACGGAGACGACTTACCGCTCCACTTGGGAATTCCGTTGAGCGCTTGTGCAGGGGAGGCTAAGGCAATGGATTAGCGCAAAATTATTGGCTTTGAGCGAACCACCAGCGAATGCGATGCCTAAACAAACATCGCATTCGGGATTTAAGAGGATAACTTAAGAACAGGCCTACTCGTCGTCGCCGCCGAATACGCCCAACAGTTGCAACAGGCTAACAAACAAGTTAAAAATTGAGACATACAACGAGACGGTCGCCAAAATGTAATTGGTCTCGCCGCCATGCACCAAGGCGCTGGTTTGAAACAGGATCATACCCGCCATCAACAAGATGAACATGGACGAAACCGCCAATGACAATGCCGGGATGGCAAAAACAATGGCCCCAATTCCGGCCAGGAACGCCACCAAGATGCCCACCAGCAAAAAACCGCCCAAGAAACTGAAATCTTTGCGGGTGGTCAAGGCATAACCGGACAAGCCCAAAAAAATAACCCCGGTTCCAGCCAATGCCATCATCACCAATTCATGGCCATTGCTGAAGGCCTCGATGTACCCGGACAAGATAGGCCCTAAGGTAAGACCCATGAATCCGGTTAGGGCAAACACGCAGACTAAGCCCCAAGCGCTATTGCTGAATTTATTGGTCAGAAACAGCAATCCGAAATAGCCTATTAGGGTCATCATGATGCCTGGATGCGGTAACTT
>DBNZ01000090.1 GCA_002299495.1 Methylococcaceae bacterium UBA659 | reverse complement strand
TGTGTTTTTTTTTATTTTTTATATAAAAAAAAAGAAAAAAAAAATTCTCTTATAAAAAAAAAAAAAAAAAAGAGGTTCTGGCTTTGCGAGCTGACTACGAATTTTCGACACCATACGCCAGGCTAATCCTAGCCATAGCCAAACTACTCTATTTTGGTATGTTGGCCACGGTTTATCCTAGTGCCCCATTAGCAAACCCTAGTGGCGCCGAGGTTATCAGCGGCCAAGCCAGCATAGACAACTCAGTAACAGGCATCACCACCATCACGAACAGCCCCAACGCTATCATCCATTGGCAAAATTTTAATATTGCCGAAAACGAAACCACCCGTTTTATTCAACAAAACAGCCAAAGCGCCGTCCTAAACCGCATCTTGGGGGAAAACCCCAGCACCCTTCTCGGCCAGTTGGTTTCCAATGGGAAAGTTTTGCTCATCAATCCCAACGGCATTGTTTTTGGCGCTAATGCGCTGGTTGACACCCAAGGCTTGATCGCCTCAAGCCTAAACTTAAGCAACGAGGATTTTCTAAGAGGGAATTATCATTTTATTGCCGGGGCCAGAACAGGCAATATCGCCAATGAAGGCATCATCCGTGCTGGAAAAGACGGCAACATCATCCTAATCGCCCCCTCCATAGAAAACAACGGAATCTTAAAAACGGCAGGCGGCACCATCACTTTAGCCGCCGGCAGAGAGTTAATCTTAACCAGCCTAGACGACCCCAGCATCCGTTATCAAGTCAAGGCACCGGAAAATACCGTGCTTAATCTAGGCAAATTGCTTTCGGAAGGCGGCGCCATCAATGTTTTTGCCGGCAGCATCTCGCATAGCGGCCATATTAATGCCGATAGTGTGGCCGTAGACGCAAAGGGCAACGTCCAGTTGCTGGCAAAACAAAACATCACGCTGACGGCACAGAGCACGGTATCGGCCAATGACACACAAGGCGGCTCCGCAGGTTCCATTGACATAAAAAGCGCACAAGGGGCGGTGATCGCCGCCGGCTCAATCACCGCCCAGGCCAACCCACAAGGAAGAGGCGGTACCATAGCCGTCCTAGGCAAACAAGTCGGTTTGGTTGGGCGGGCTAACATCGACGCCAGCGGCGCGGCGGCGGGCGGAAAAATCTTGATCGGAGGCGACCGCCAAGGCCAGAACCCGGACATACCGAACGCCCAAGTGACTTATTTGGGCAAAGGGACGCAACTTAATGCCAATGCGGAGGTACGCGGCAATGGCGGTAAAGTAATCGTTTGGGCTGATGACACGGCCCGCGCCCACGGCCAAATCAGCGCCCAGGGTGGCCGGCAAGGCGGTGATGGCGGAGTGATCGAAACTTCGGCTCCGCATCTTGAAACCTCAAACATTCAAGTAGACGCATCCGCCGCCAAAGGCCGTAATGGGCAATGGTTGCTTGACGCCAACAAGGTGGTGATTGCCGCTCAACAAACAAACAGGCATGTGAGCGAAAACCCTAATTTCGTCACCAATGACGATGCTGCCGTCATCACCAAACAAAGCATAGAAAACGCGCTGAATAATGGCACATCCGTTACCGTCACCGCTAAGACGGGCGGAAAAAATAGCCAGGCAGGCAACATCACGGTGGCCTCCGCCATTTCCAAATCGGCGGGAGGGGACACCAAGCTTACCCTGGCCGCCCATAAAAACATCGATATCAACGCCCCCATTAAAGCCCGTTCCGGCAAATTAGACCTGACCCTGATACCTGACTCGGACAGCGACCAAAATGGCCGCTCCGACATTAACGGCACGCTGAGCTTAAATTCAGGCGTCTTAACGCTGTACGGTAACTCCTCCGCAGCCGCATCATCCATTATCGCGAATGCCGATTTAGTCATTCCGAGTACCGCAGATTCCTTACTGGAAAGCAAATTAAGGCATATCGACACAGTCACCATAGCCGGGGACGCCCGCTTAACCATCAATCAAAATAGCCGATTCAATCAATTGAATATTAGCGGCGGCTTATTGTCAGGCTCAGGCCGTATCGCCATCACCGATACGTTTAATTTTAATTTTGGCAGGCTCGAAGGCAGCGGCGAATTGATAACAACCGGGGCAGCTAACACCTCGTTAGCGTCGGGCGGTACCGCTTATCTGGATAAAAACTGGCGCAACTTTGGCGCTATCGCTTGGCAGGGAGCCTACGACCTAAGCCAACAAACATCCGCCGCCATAACATTTATTAATGAAACCGGCGGCAGCATCGTTAGCAATGCGCCAAAAATAGCCGCGCCGCGCAGCGGGGGCTTGGCAGAACGCCGCTTAGCCGTCAATAGTTTCAGAAACCGCGGTACTGTCTCAGTCAATAGCGGCATCTTAAAAATTTCCAGTAGCGGCACTGACAGCGGCAGTTACCTGATCGGAGATACCGGGGAGCTGATGTTTATGGATAACGCCAAACGTTTTAATGGCGCCACCATTAACAGCAACAACAACCCAGTTACGTTCAGCAATGGCGACTACCGATTTAGCAACGGCGCACGTTATAACGCACCTGAAACTATCATCAATAACGCCTACCTGGCTTTTAACTCAGGCTCACCTGTAGGCTTGCCCACCCTGACCATCAACCAAGGGACGCTGGCAGGGTCAGACCCTATCCACATTTCAGAACATTTTAATTTTCACAGCGGAACCTTAGCAGGCGGCAGCAGCTTAACGACCCTGCTTGGCGCCACCACAACATTGGCCAACCAAGACACCGCCTTTATCAATAAGCGCTGGGAAAACTTCGGTGAAATCAACTGGAACGGGGAAGCCGACATTGGCGCCAGCACGTCCACCCTGGTTAATGGCAACACCGGCCTTTTCAATATCTCAAGCCACAGCGGGAACCCAACACTCCGCCTAAAAACAGCCCGTTTCCTCAATCAAGGCACCGTTAAGATAACGGATGCGACTTTACAATTGTTTAGCCAAGGAACCGATAGCGGCACTTATTCCCTAAGCCCTACCGCTCATTTGCAATTTTCCGGGAATAACCGTACCTTCTTGAGCGGCGCTAACATTGATAGCCCAACCCAGGTATTGTTTCTCGGTGGCAAGCACAACTTTAACAGCGGCAGCCAGTTCAAAGCGCCCGGAATCGTCATAGACGGCGCAAAAGTGGCGTTTAATACCGGCAACCCTATTGCATTGGATGCCTTGACCCTGACGAACGCCGCTTTTTTACGAAGCAAAGATAAAATCGAAGTCAAGGACTCCTTCGATTTTATCTCAGGGGTTGTGACGGGGACGGGCCCGCTGCTTACCCAGACAAAAGCCAACACCCAAATTTATGACCATACGGCTTTAGTCAATAAGTCGTGGGATAACTATGGCACCGTCACTTTCTCAGCCCCCCCCTCCGCAGAAATAAAAACGCCCAATTTATTCGGTTTGGCTTTGACGCCCAAGCCGTGGAACAATTATGGCGATATCGTTTGGAAAGGCCCTGCATCACCCGCTAATGCGTTCGGTAAGCTGGTCATCCTCAACAACCGAGAAAGCGGCTGGTTTTTGGTCACCAACGAAAACCATTCAAGCGTCCGCGAACTTAACATCGCCGCCTTCAATAACCAAGGCGTCACCACCGTATCTTCGGGTGTATTAGCCATTCACAGCAATGGCGTGGATACCGGCCGTTATGACGTAACCGGCACCGGCCAGTTGCAATTTTTTGGCGGCAACCGATTTTTTAACGACGGCGGCAAAATAAACAGCGAAAACCCCGTAGGCTTCTTCGGCGGCCAATATTTTTTCAAACCAGGGGCCTCTTACACCGCACCTAAAACCAGCATTAACGGGGCAGCCGTCAACTTCACCCCACACACAACACTCGCTGACCTAGACTTAACTGGCGGCGCCCTCATCGCGCCTAACGGCCTAAATGTCAATGGTATTTTCAATTGGACCGGCGGCGTGTTATCAGGCTCCGGCCACCTAAATTTCACCAACCGGTTCAATTACCAGGGCGGCCTATTGACGGCAACGGGTACGGTCAATATCTATGACAAGGGCGACCACCTACAACTCCCCGCTATGCCGTCCATCACCCGGGTTAACGCCGAAACCCAAGGCAACTTGGTATTGACCGGCGATATTGTGGCCACGGGCAAAGGCACGGCCATCCAATTAGCCGCTGGAAAAAACCTCATCATCGCAGGCAATAGCGCAACACTGAAGGCAGAAAATGGCCGTTGGTTAATTTACTCCGACCGTCCTGCCAACACCTTTCTAGGTGCATTGACCCCAGACTTTAAACATTACGGCTGCAACCTAGCGGCTGGATGCAACAGTAACTTTAACGTGTCCAACGCCACAGGGAATGGCTTGCTTTATCATTACCAACCCTTCCTTGTGGTAACGCCTAACCCACAAACTAGCATTTATGGCGAAGACGTCACGTTTACCTCGGTTTTAAGCGGCTTTATCGATGGCGATAATGAAGCGACGGCGGGCATTACCGGGACGGCCTATTATGGCGTGGAGGCTGAACTATCCGCGTCAGGGCGCTATTCGGTAGGGCAACACGATGTGTTCTATGTCAACGGCTTGCAGAGTCAGTTAGGCTATCTATTTAAAGACGATTTAAATTCATTGCACGAATGGTCAATCGAACCGCGCGGTCTCACCGTAAGCGCCCTCCCGGCTGAAAAATGGGTAGGCGAACAAGACCCTTTGCTGGTCTTCATAACCCGAGGGTTGCTGCCCGGCGACGCAATAACAGGCGCCTTATCTAGGGCGCTAGGTGAAACCGTCGGCAACTACCCCATTAAACAAGGCAGCGTCAGTGCCGGGAATAATTATGCTATCGAATACATAGGCGCAGATTTCACCATCAATGCTAACAACAATGAAAAAATTGACCGCATCGTCCAAGCTGGATCGAGCCATCAACAAAATACCCAGCTCGCGTTACTCCAACAATTTGATCTGCTAAAAAAGGATGAGGACCCCTTCAAAAAAGTTGCCGCCACCGATTCTAAACCATCGGCTGAAACCACTAAAAAACGGGAACTTCAACAATGCCGATAGTCGTTAAGGAAGCCTTGAACAAATTGATTCAAGGCCCAGTCCGCCGATTATTAACCCCGGGTGTCTTTTGGGTTTGTTTTAGCTTGGCATTCCCTGGCTACGGCGGTTCCCTAGTGGTGGGCAGGGTAGGTTTTTCTCGCGGCGGCAATGCGGCACAGCAAACCGGACAGACGCCTAGGCTGCTTGGCAAAGGTTCTGAAATTTTTCAAGGCGACCATATCCAAACCTCCGAACGCAGTTTTGTCATCATCGACTTTATCGATGGCGCGAAAGTGACGGTACGCCCTAACAGCAGTTTCAGCATAGACCACTACCAAGCCCAAACAGCCTCGCCCGCCGCCCGTTTATCCTTGCATCAAGGTGGCCTTAGAGCGGAAAGCGGGACGATTGCCCGACAAAGCCCTGAAAACTTCCAAATCAAAACCGCAGTAGCCACGGTTAAAGCCCAGCAAGCCGATTATTCCATCAGGTTGTGTGAGCATGATTGCCAACAAGAGCAGAAACAGCCAGGAGCCGACCTTTTGATGGCCAAACCACTACCAACCGTTGTAGTAGCGAGAATTTCTGACCTTAAAGGCGAAGTATCCGCCAGTAACGCATCCGACCCATCCGCCCCAAACCGCCGTCTTTCGATAGGCGCGCCGTTATACGCAGAAGACCGCTTGGTGAGTAAAAATGACAGTTATGCCCTGATGGTATTTAGGGATGGGGAAAAAATCACCTTGCAGGCCAACAGTGAAATGGCAATAGCCGATTACAGCTATCAACAACCCGACCAACCCGACCATGTGCTCTACCAATTAACGACGGGCGGCATGCGGGTGTTGACCGGAAAAATTGGCAAAACCAACAAAAAAGCATTCGCCGTCACCACGCCGGTTGGCACCATTGGCATTAGGGGCACCGGTTTCGACCTGACTTGCGTAGGTTCTTGCGTCAACGCCCAACAAGCGCCCGCACTATCCAATGAGCTACTCTTAACAGGCCAGCCAACTGGAATGTATACCCATGTTTGGCAAGGACAAATCGCGCTGGTCAACGCGGCGGGTGAATTTGTTTTCAACATGCCCGAGAGCCACTATACGGCCACCCCCAATAGTAAGGCCTTAGCTATCGATGGCATTCCAGAAATGCTGTTTAAAAATCCTTTTCCCCGTCCCGTCTTAAACCAGACCGCTATAGAAAAACTGTTCGCCTCGACCAAACGCGCCAATGTGCCGCCCGGTCTTTATGTTGCCGTCCACAGAGGCCATGTGCTGTTGGATAAAAATACCATCGCTGGCCCAGAAGACGCCCATCTCAATTTAGGGGCCAACGAAGTGGCTCATGTCGGGGACGGCAAGACCTGGGAACGGCTAGAAAATCAAAAACGCTTCCAACAACAAGACCCTTATCTTTCACCCATGAATCCCGCTAGCCGCTCGAAAAAAGAAGGCATTTATTCCGGACTACTAGACCCTGAATCGGCTGCAACATCGGGTAAATTCGAATGCACGACGCCGTAAACTTGATGATTCGACAGTGACAAATCGGAGCCGTCCAGCCGCTATGAAACCGCCCAAAAAGCACCTGGCCCAATTCATATTGGCCTATATGACCATAATGCCCTGTGGTTTTTGGTCCACGCTATCCGATGCCGCGCCAGCGCCCGCTGAAATTAACTTTTCGGTGAAAAAATTTACCCTTGAAGGGCTGCCACCCCTGCCGCCGGAGACCATCCAAGATTACCTTCAACCGTTGCAAAATCGGTCTTATACCCTGAATTCCCTACTGGAAGTTGCCCAAGGACTCGAACAAATCATCCGCACTAAAGGATATCCCTTTTACCGGGTAAGCCTGCCCCCACAAACCCTCAACGGCGGCGAAGTTAAGCTACGCATTGTTTCGTTCCTGCTCGACCAAATTGAGGTGGCAGGTAACCAGTATTTCTCAAAAGAAAATATTTTACAAAGCCTTCCCGGGCTTAAGCCGGGCCAATCGCCCAACGTTAATGATCTATCAGAATTTTTACAAGTAGCTCATAAACATCCATCAAAGCAATTGGCTATCACTTTTAAAGAAAGCGCTTCAGATGACCAGATAAACGCCCATATCAGTGTCGCGGACCAACGGCCTTTTCAGGCGACCGCGATCTTAAACACCATAGGCACGCCTAGAACCGGTGATTTTCGAATTACCGCCGCCCTGCAACACAGCAATCTTTGGGGATGGGACCACATTTTAAACGGCAGCTACACCACCTCACCCAGTCACGCCGACCAAGTCAAGCAATACGGATTTTCCTATAGCATCCCGTGGTATAGGCTTGGAGGTTGGTTTAATGCTTATTACGCCTATTCCAACGTCAATAACGGCACCGTAGCCACTAATTTGGCTATCACCGGTTCCGGCGAAATGTACGGCTTCCATTACCAACAGTTGTTGCCAAAATGGCACCTGTATCACCAATGGTTAGACATAGGTATGGATAACCGTTTGTTCAACAACAACATTACATTTGAGGGCACACCCATTAACAGTGATGTCCGCAGTGTTCCGGTTAGCATCCAATACACTGCGGAATTCCCTTGGCATACCGCCCAGTTTGGCTACAACATCCAATGGGCCAGCAATACCGGCATAGGCGATTTAAATGACCAGGCCAGTTACAGCAATGTCCGTACCAATGCCAATCAAAATTGGCATGCGTTGCGTTATGGCGCCAATGTCAGGTATGCCATTGAGCAGTGGACGCTGAGCACTACTTTTTCAGGACAATACACGGCACAACCCTTAATAGCCGGCGAACAACTAGGATTAGGCGGCACTTATATGATCCGGGGTTACCAAGAGCGTGAAATCAGCGCCGACAAGGGGGAAATCCTGACCATTGAAATGACCACGCCCCAATATCATCAAGCCAGTCTATTTACGTTTTATGACTTCGGACACGGCTATAATATTCGAGCTTTAGCGGGCGAACTCAAAAATTGGGACTTACACAGCACCGGGGTAGGCGCCCATTGGCAATGGCGGAAAAATTTGCTTGCCACCGTCACTTATGCCCAAGCCCTGAGCGATGCCACCGACACCCAGGCGGGCGACAGCCGCATCCATGCCACGATTATGGTGCGTTACTAAGCGTTCAATGGGTTTCCCGTTCTTGCAGGTACAGGCCTAACGCCGTATTGGTCCGCTGGTTGTTTTGGCGCAACCCCTGCACTAACTTCATGAACATATCACGCAACAGGAAATAACCTTTTTCTGGTTTTTTGTCCATAAACGCTATCATGGCCGCGCCCTCCACTTTAGCTATCAAGCAGTCTGTCTCGGCGGTTACCCTAGCGCTCCGTGGTTCACCATCAAACATTGCCATTTCCCCAAAATAATCGCCTTCCTGCAAACGCGCTAAACCCGTCACTAATTGGTTTTGACCCACACCCTTTTCTTTTAGGGTGGTACTCACACGAACGCTGCCTTTCAAAATAAAATAAACATCTTGGCTTTCTTCCTCTTCAGCCAAAATAACGGTCTCAGGTTTAAAAGTCTCTTTAACATAGGGCACGGCGGCGACAAAATCAGCGTCGGCAAATAAATCACTTAAAATTATCATGGCATTATTGACCTTATTTAAGTTCAGCTAGTGAGAAAAAATCGCAGCATATCCGCTGGAAAACCGGATAAATCGATTAAAGTATAGCCCATCAAGCAAATGGTTACGGCTGAAAAATTGCCGCCCCCATCCGCGTTTCCGCGATCTTTTGGATAAACCTCACAACGAACCTTAGCACAATGAACGCCTTACAAATCAGCTCCGAGCGCGACCAACTCATACAAATTAGCATGGCGTTATCTGTAGAAACCAACACCAAACTGGTGTTGGAAATGATCTTAAAAAGCGCACAAAACCTCACCCATGCCGATGGCGGGTCGTTATACCGAATAGATGGGGAGGGGATTATTATGGAACTGATGCACTCGGACAGCTTGGGCATCCAATTAGGCGGCGCCTCCAACCAGCCACTTAACTTACCAGACATACCCATATTCTCGCCCGATGGCACCCCCAACCAGAAAAATGTGGTCAGCCACTGTTTCCACAGCAATACGACCGTCAACATTGAGGATGCTTATGACTGCCAAGATTATGATTTTTCTGGCACAAAGGCGTTTGACGAAAAAAATGACTACCGCTCGAAATCATTTCTGGCCGTACCCATGAAAAATCACCAAGGAACTATTATTGGTATCCTGCAATTGATCAATGCCATTGACCCACACACCCAAACGATCACCTCTTTTTCAATAGCAGACCAACAAATAGTCGAAGCCCTCGCTTCACAAGCCGCCTCCGTCCTGACCAAGCAGACGCTGATCGACGATTTAGAAGCCATGTTCGAATCCTTAGTCAAATTGATTGCCACCGCGATTGACGACAAATCGCCGCATACCGGCGGACACTGCCGCAGAGTCCCGGAATTGACCATGATGCTGGCAGAAGCCGCACACAACACCCGCAAGGGTTATCTTAAAGACTTCACAATGACCGCTGCCGACCGCCATGAACTCACCATCGCCGGCTGGCTGCATGATTGCGGCAAGATCGCCACACCAGAATATATCCTAGACAAGTCCACCAAATTGGAATGCCTTTTTGACCGCATCACCCTCATAGAAACCCGGTTTGAAGTGCTAAAACGCGACCAGGAGATTGCCTGGTTGAAAAAAAAACTGGCGGCGACGGGGCAGGGGGAGCAATTTGATCAAGGACTCGATGCCTATTATGCAAATAATTTGGCAAAACTTACCGAAGAACTCGACTTTATCAAGCAGGCCAATACCGGCAGCGAATTTATGACGGTAGCCGATCAAGAACGGATACGGCAACTAAAAAACATCGCTTGGTCATGCAACGGAAAACCGACCCCATGGTTAACCGACAATGAAATTGAAAACTTAACCGTCGCCAAAGGGACATTTACCGCCAGCGAAAGGGACATCATAAATCGCCATATCGACACGACCATCGCCATGCTGAGCCAGATAAAATTTCCCAAACACCTGGAAAGAGTACCCGAATATGCGGGCGGCCATCATGAAAAAATGGACGGTACCGGCTACCCTAAACAGTTAACCCGGGAACAAACGTCGATTCCAGCTAGAGCAATGGCCATTGCCGATATTTTCGAGGCCTTGACGGCGAAAGACCGGCCTTACAAAGAAGGGAAAAAATTATCGGAAGCGTTGGCCATCCTAAAGAAAATGAAAGACGAGCAGCACATTGACCCCGATTTATACGATGCCTTTATTGAGCAAAAGGTGTACCTGCAATATGCTGAAAAATTCTTGGACCCCAGCCAGATTGACCTAGATTGACCGCCTTACCCCAACTCCTTGACGGCATCCTCGGTTCTAAAAAACACCTTCCCGGGCGCCAGTTGCGCCAAAAAATCAGTTTTTTGCAATTTATCCAACACCGGACCCTTGGCTTCGGCCAAGTTTAGGGTTTTACCCGATTCATGTATGGCCTGGCTGAACAACTCCAAGGCTTCCAAGGCCGTAGCGTCTATATCGTTGACCGAATTGAAAATAAGGACGATATGGCGGATATTGGGTTGCCGCCGTAGCTGGTCGTGCAAAAACTCTTCGATGTAACTGATATTGGCAAAAGTGATGCTTTCGTCTATCCGCACCAACA
Organism: Methylococcaceae bacterium UBA659; assembly: GCA_002299495.1. Lineage (GTDB taxonomy): Bacteria > Pseudomonadota > Gammaproteobacteria > Methylococcales > Methylomonadaceae > Methylovulum. Next base: position 2,969 of record DBNZ01000090.1, on the reverse strand, counting down.
GCAAGTGATGCCAAACCTCCACGCTATGGCGCTTGATGTTGCGGTAGTGTTCCGTCTCCGGTATGCGGCCAACGATGGCGATATGCGGTTGGCTGGTTTTGCGCAAATGGCTGGCGATGGTCAGCACAATGCCTAAGGCGATGCCTTCCTCCAAACCCAGCACCAACACCCCCAACAGCGTCACCAGCTCGGCAATGCCGTCGCCCCGGTCGTACTGCCAAGTGTGGATGATATGCTTAAAGCGGACTAGACGGAAAATAGCGACCAAAATAATGGCCGCCAACGTGGCTTTGGGGATGTTTTCAAACCAAGGGCTAAAAAACACCACGGCGATACCCAGCAGCAAAGCCGCAATCAACATGGCCAATTGGCTGCGCGCCCCGGCTGAGAAATTCACCATCGTCCGGCTAAAACCGCCCGCCACCGGCATACCGCCGGTCAGCGCGGACACCAGGTTGGCAAAGCCCAGTCCGATCAATTCTTGATTAGGGGCAATTTTTTCGCCCCGCAAATTGGCCGTCACTTTGGCAATGGCGACGCTTTCCACATACGCGATCAAGGCGATAAACGCGGCGTACGGCAACAACGGCTGCCAAAGCCGTAAATCTAAAAACTCAAACGTCACGGCTGGAAATCCCGCCGGGACTTTTCCAACCAACGCCACCCCTTGGGCATCCAAGCCAAATTGGCTGACCGCCAAAGTTGTCAAAATCACCGCAACCAACGGCCCGACCTTGCTGACGGCGGTCACCAAAGACAGCTTTAAGCCGAGCTTTTTTAACAACGTGACCAATGGCTTGCCAAAAAAAATCAGCAACAGCAAAACCGACAAGCCTATTCCTAAAGTATGCGGCTTAAAGCCCTGCCAAACGGGTTGGTAACACTGCCAGTCCCAACCGCAGGATGGCACTTTCACGCCCACCAACTGCGGGATTTGGCTGGCGATAATCAACAAGGCCGCGCCGGTGGTGAACCCGGCCAACACCGGATGGCTGATGAAATTGACCAGGCCACCCATCCGCAGCGCCGCCATGACCAACATGATGACGCCGCACTCGGCCGACAACACCAAAGTGCTTTGCACACTATCCCCCAGCAACTTGACTTCCGGCGCCGCTAAGGCACTGGCGATCATGATGGCGGCTATCGACACCGGTCCCACCGACAAGGCCCGGCTAGTGCCTAAGACCGCATAAACCGCAGGCGGTAAGATGCTGGCGTAGAGACCCAATTGCGGCGGCAAGCCCGCCAAGATGGCAAAGGCGATCCCTTGCGGCACCAGCAAAATGGCTGTGATGATGCCGGCGAACAAATCGTCGTTAAAATCTTTTCTGGGATAATTTTGTAACCAGCCGATTATGGGTAAGGCCTTAGCAAACCAGGGTTCGGTATGGGTTAAATCATTCATAGCGTATTGCCGCATGTTGGCTTGGATAAGGTACTGATAAGGTTGTTGGAATGGAAAAGTCATTGCGCTCCAACGGACTTATGCAATGCCGAATTTTTAATGCCGCTTCAATCAATTCGTTGCAACGGGTTTGGCAACGGCCCAATAATTTTTAGATAGCTAAGCAGCACGACATAACACCAAACGGGGCCAAAAACCGGTTTTTAGCCCCATTCTTTAAACCCGTCAAAGACGGCGGGCCTGCCAATAATCGGACAAGCCCTTACTCTTTATCTAAAAACCGTTTGGCGTAACATTGCAAATGCGGGATGTCGACCCGGTAGCCTTTCAACATCAAGTGCCAGTACAACATGGGAAGACCCGTGGTTTTAGCCCACCACCAAATCCAGCGATTTTTCCTGGGATCAAGCAACGGGAACGATGGCGTGACCTTACCGCCGTAGGAAAATTCCGCCATCATCACCGTGCTTAACGAAGTCGTCAACGGGCAGGAACCGTATCCGTCATAACCTTCGACCACCTCCTTGTTGGCCATCAAGTTAAGGATATTGTCAACCACCACCGGAACCTGCTTACGCACCGCCGCCGCCGTTTTCGCATTCGGCGTAGTCGTCACATCGCCTAAACCAAACACGTTCAAGTAGCGGGGATGCTGCAAGGTTCCGTCGTGGACCACCATCCAACCCGCATCATTCGACAACGGACTTTGCTTAATGAAATCCGGCGCACTTTGCGGCGGCGTGACATGAATCATGTCGAAGCTTTTTTGCTCGCGGCGCTGATTGCCGTCGGCGTCGGTCACTGCAAACGTTGCCGTTTTGCCGGGGCCGTCAATCGCCACCAAATTGCAATTGAAATGGGTTTTAACGCCGTAACCGGCCGCCACTTTGCTGAGGGCTTTGGCAAAAAAAGGCACCCCGAACATGCTAGGGCCGGCATTGCAAAATTCAACGGTGAACCGGTCCAAAATGCCTTTTTTACGCCAACGGTCGGCCGCCAAGTACATGATTTTCTGCGGCGCACCGGCACATTTGATCGGCATCGGCGGCTGCGTGAACAAAGCCGTGCCGGATGCCAAATTTTGGATACATTCCCAAGTGTATTCGACGGTTGCGGGCGAATAATTGCTACACACGCCGTTTTTGCCTATGGTTTCGGGCAACCCTTCGACTTTTTGCCAGTCGAGTTGCAACCCTGGGCAAACCACCAGACAGTCATAACCGATTACTTCACCGGATCGCAGGGTGACGGTGTTGCCATCAGGCTGGAAGGTTTCCGCGTAATCCTTGATCCAGTTGATCGAAGCGGGCAATAAATCGGCTTCATTGCGTTGGGTTTGTTTTAAGGTGTAAGCACCGCCGCCGACGATGGTGAAACCGGGTTGGTAATAATGCTGCTGCGAAGGTTCGACCAAGGCGATGCCGATGTCCTTATTGACACGGCGCATGTTGTTAGCGACCGACACGCCGGCCGAACCGCCACCGATGATGAGTACAGGGTAATGCTGGGTTGACATAACAATCCTCCGGTAGCTGAGGTATTTTTTTAACCGGTTGCCTTG
>DBNZ01000086.1 GCA_002299495.1 Methylococcaceae bacterium UBA659 | reverse complement strand
CGGCGCCAGGGTGGTGTTGCAGTAGGGTGAAGGCATCGCCTGCGCCATTTAACGACGATTCATTTTTAAACACTTAACCGTAAAAAAATAGGAAGAGCTATGCAAATTCTCAATACTGCGTTGCCTGGCGTGATCATCATCGAGCCTAAGGTTTTCGGCGATGAACGGGGGTTTTTTATGGAAACCTGGAATCAGGAGCGTTATGCCGAAGCCGTGACTAAGGACGGTTTTGTCCAAGACAACCTTTCCTTCTCAAGAAAAGGGGTATTACGCGGACTCCACTTCCAACACATAAACCCGCAAGGAAAACTGGTTTATGTGCTTCAAGGCGAGGTTTTCGACGTCGCCGTGGATATCCGCAATGGCTCGCCGACTTTCGGACAGTGGGCGACCGTCTTGTTGTCGTCTGAGAATAAACGCCAGTTTTTCATTCCGGCTGGTTTTGCCCATGGCTTTTGCGTAACATCGGATACGGCTTTGTTTGCCTATAAGTGCACTGACAAATACCATCCGCAAGGGGAAGGCTGCATCATTTGGAACGACCCGGACTTAAATATTCCTTGGCCTACCGATGCCCCCGAATTATCTGAAAAAGATGCCCAAGGCCTGAAGCTGGCGGATTTCCCTAACGCATTACTCCCATCGTACTAACGGCTTTTTTATTATGAACAAAACGATTCTTGTAACGGGCGGGGCCGGCTTTATTGGCGCCAATTTTGTGCTGGATTGGCTGGGTCAATCCGATGACCCCATCGTCAATTTGGATTTTTTGACTTATGCCGGCAATATGGAAAACTTGGCCTCATTAGCAGGTGATGCCCGCCATATTTTCGTCAAGGGCAGTATTGGCGATGCGGCCTTAACCGCTGACTTGCTGGCTGGGCATCTGCCCCGCGCCGTTATCAATTTTGCCGCCGAATCGCATGTAGACCGCTCCATCCATGCCCCGGAAGATTTTATCCAAACCAATATCGTGGGCACTTTCCGCTTGCTGGAGGCATCGCGCCAGTATTGGAATGGCTTGTCTGAAACGGATAAGGCCAATTTCCGCTTCCTGCACGTCTCCACCGATGAAGTCTACGGCTCGCTGCAAAAACACCACCCGGCCTTCCGCGAAACCAACCCTTACGAGCCGAATAGCCCCTATTCCGCAAGCAAGGCCGCCAGCGACCACTTGGTGCGGGCTTATCACCACACCTATGGCCTGCCGGTATTGACCACCAATTGTTCCAACAACTATGGACCCTACCAATTCCCGGAAAAACTGATTCCGCTGGTGATCGCCAACGCGCTGGCGGGCAAAAGCCTGCCGATTTATGGGGACGGCCAGCAAATCCGCGATTGGCTTTATGTGACCGACCATTGCGCGGGTATCCGTCGGGTGCTGGAAGCCGGCAGCGTTGGCGAGACCTACAACATTGGCGGCTGGAACGAAATGGCGAACCTGGATATTGTCCATACCATTTGCGCCTTGTTGGATGAAGCCCGCCCCCGCGCCGACGGCCTATCCTACCGAGAACAAATCACCTTCGTCACCGACCGCCCAGGCCATGACCGCCGTTATGCCATCGATGCCAGTAAAATCGAGCAGGAATTGGGCTGGAAGCCCGAAGAAACCTTTGCAACCGGCATCCGCAAAACCATCCAATGGTACTTGGATAACGCCGAATGGGTAGGCCATGTACAATCGGGTTGTTACCGTGATTGGGTGGAAAAAAACTACGCAGGGCGTGGCCAATGAGAATTCTGTTACTGGGAAAGCACGGACAGGTCGGCTGGGAGTTACAGCGGGCATTGGCACCATTAGGCGATTTGACCGCGTTAGATAGGCATTCCAGCGGGGGATTGTGTGGCGACTTGACCGACTTGCAAGGCCTTGCGGACACCATAGGCAAACTGAAACCAGACGTCATTGTCAATGCGGCGGCTCATACGGCGGTTGACAAAGCCGAAAGTGAACCCGAACTGGCCCGCCTCATCAACGCCCAAGCCTGCGGGGTCTTGGCGCAAACGGCAGCGGGCATAGGGGCTTGGTTGGTGCATTATTCCACGGACTATGTGTTCGACGGCCGTGGTGACCGGCCTAGGACTGAAATGGACGAAACCGGGCCATTAGGGGTATACGGCAACACCAAACTGGCGGGTGAAAGACAAATCCAACAATCCGGTTGCCAGCATCTAATTTTCCGGACCAGTTGGGTTTATGCCGCCCGAGGCCAAAATTTTGCCAAGACCATGTTGCGTTTGGCGCAAGAACGCGACAGCCTGAACGTCATCAACGACCAAATCGGGGCACCCACCGGGGCCGAACTCATCGCCGACGTCAGCGCCCATGCCATCCGCCAGGCGCTGCATCAACCTGAAGTCTCCGGCCTATACCATCTGGCGGCTAAAGGCGAAACTTCATGGCATGACTATGCCCGTCTGGTGCTGGAATTCGCCGCCGACCATGGCGTCGCGCTAACAGTCCAAGCCGCCGACATCGGCGCCATCCCAACCTCGGCCTACCCGACACCGGCAAAACGCCCCCATAACTCCCGTTTATCCACTGAAAAACTGGAACAAACATTCGCCTTAACCTTGCCAAGTTGGCAGGCGGGCGTCATCCGCATGCTGACCGAAATTCTCGGCAAATAATAGGCCTCTCTATGACCAATTCCGTATCAAACCATGACCTAACCATGACATCACCTACCAGACGGGGCATTATCTTGGCGGGCGGCTCCGGCACCCGTTTGTACCCCGTCACCAAAGTGGTCTCCAAGCAATTGCTGCCCATTTACGACAAGCCGATGATTTACTATCCGCTGTCCACCTTAATGTTGGCCGGCATCCGCGATATTTTGGTGATTTCCACACCGCAGGACACGCCCCGTTTCCAACAATTGTTGGGCGACGGCTGCGACTGGGGGATCCACCTTCAATACGCCGTGCAACCTAGTCCAGATGGCCTAGCGCAGGCGTTCATTATCGGCAAGGATTTTGTCGGCAACCATCCCAGCGCTTTGGTGTTGGGGGACAACATATTTTATGGCCATGATCTAAACCTGCAATTGGAAAGAGCCACTAAAAGATTGGAAGGCGCCACCGTATTTGCCTACCATGTCCATGACCCCGAACGCTACGGCGTGGTGGCCTTTGACGATGAGGGCCGTGCTACGTCGCTGGAAGAAAAGCCGACGCAACCGAAATCCCATTATGCAGTAACTGGCTTGTATTTTTACGATAACGATGTTGTCGATATGGCCTGCCATCTGAAACCCTCAGCCAGAGGCGAGCTGGAAATCACCGACGTAAACCGCATTTATCTGGAGCAGGGAAGGCTTGCCGTGGAAATCATGGGTAGGGGTTATGCCTGGCTAGACACGGGAACCCACGAAAGCCTGATCGAAGCCGGCAATTTCATTGAGACCATCGAGCATAGGCAAGGCTTAAAAGTCGCCTGCCCGGAGGAAATTGCCTATCGCAAAGGCTACATCACGGCCGCACAACTGGAAAAACTCGCCCAATCCCTGGCAAAAAATGGTTACGGGCAATATGTTTTAGCATTGTTAATAGACCGGGTTTTTCTTTAACCGGTTCGCTGCCACG
>DBNZ01000029.1 GCA_002299495.1 Methylococcaceae bacterium UBA659 | reverse complement strand
GCAGCCTGCAACGTCGGCTACCCGAGAAAAACAGCAAGGGTTATAAAGTCAGTTGTACAGGTTACAAATGACACGTTGATGCGGCAGACGGCGGCATCCCCATGAGTGCGATATTAACCTCAGCATCTGCTCACCATAGCCAGGTTGCCATTCTTTTAGCCAATAGGAGTGATGTCATGGACGCTGCTTATGATGCGCCGCCAATTCGGACATGTCCCCTTGATTCACCCCAATCCTCGCCGGAATCAAGCGCTCAAAGAAGAAATCACGGCAGAGCACAAGCGTTGTCGATGGGTGGGGCATAAAATTGCCGCAGCCATACGCTATAACGAATGCTCGTTGGAAAGATGAGTTGGGTGGACGGTTGGTGCGCGGACACGCAGAGGTCATGTGCCATTTAATGTTTGGTGTGCTGGCGTTAACCGCGAATCGGATGCTGATATTCGTCACATAAATAGAGCAGAACGGTTTTAACCATTCGATTTTCATGACTCACAGAGAACGACGACATTTCCAGTGACTGACCGAAAATAGAACTATCGGCTGAAAAAAAAACAGACTCAGAGAGCGTCAAAAATAATTTTGTCCGATTTCTAAGCTTCTGAATGCCTGGCGTTGGTGTATCAGTGAGTACATGCGGTAATAATTCAGAACCATGTTCTGCAAGCATATCAAGCTTCACATTGAGCTTTTAACTTGAGCAGGAAGCGGCCCCGCTATTGAGAAATCGCAAAATGCGCCTGTGACAAGGAATGGCTTGCTTCACCCTTTATCAGAACCTAAATCCTGTTTTTCAGGCAAAAATTCACCCTCGTGGCGATCTTTGCGGACAAAAAAACGTGAAAACAACAAGCCCACTTCAAACAGCAACCACATCGGAACGGCCAGCAAAGTTTGGGAAATGGCATCGGGCGGGGTCAATAACATGCCAATGGTAAAAGCCCCCACCACCACATAAGGGCGTTGTTCGGCCAAACCCTTAGGCGTGACCGCACCCGTCCAAACCAGCAGGACGGTGAACACAGGCACTTCAAAACACACGCCGAAAGCAAAAAACATGGTCAGGACGAAATCCAAGTACTTGTTGATGTCCGTCATCACCGCCACGCCTTCTGGCGCGGCCGCGGTCAGAAAACCGAACACCAGGGGGAATACCACAAAATAAGCAAAAGCCACGCCCAGATAAAACAAAAAGGTGCTGGCCACCAACAATGGCAGCATCAACCGGCGTTCGTGCCGGTACAGGCCGGGGGCGACAAAAGCCCAAAGCTGGTACAAAATCACCGGGACAGAAATAAAGACGGCCACCACCAAGGCCAACTTGAACGGAGTAAAAAATGGTGACGCCACATCAATAGCGATCATGGTGCTGCCCGCCGGCATGTGCTTCAGCAAAGGACCTGCCAGCAGGCTATAAATTTCGTTGGCAAATGCCGCCAAACCGCCAAACACCACCAACACGCACAAGACCACTTTTAGCAAGCGGTCACGCAGCTCCACCAAATGGCTGATGAACGGCTGTTCATTGGGGTCGTAGGCGTTATTCGGCTTCATGCGGGGGCTTGATAAGATTGGGTTTTGCAGGTTCCTGGGCATCTTGCAGGGAAGATTTTATGTCCGCGATCGATGCATTGGCTTCTTTGATGGCTTGCTGGTATTCATCCAAACCGGTTTTCTCTTGCATCAGTTGGCGCATTTCTTCCACTTGCAACTCATGGCGGATTTCTGCCTTGACGCCGGCGATCGTCTTTTGCAATTTTCCCACCCAGAAACCTGCGAGCCGGGCCACTTTAGGCAAGCGTTCAGGACCTATCACCAACAGGCTGACCAAGCCTAACATCAGTAATTCCGAAAAGCCTATTTCAAACATGGGGCTTAAACTTGGGTGTCAGATTTTTCGGCCTGTTTCTCGGCTAGGCCAATGTCAACCTTATGGTCGCTGTTATTTTCAAGGTTTTTTTCCTCTTCGCTCGACTTAACCGCTGTGCGGAAGTTTTTGATCGCATCACCTAAGTCCGTGCCCACATTACGCAAGCGTTTGGTGCCAAAGACAATGATGATGATGACCAATAAGATTAATAATTGTGTGACGCTAATTCCCATAACGGTTTTCCTAATTCTCGATTAATTGTTATTTACTGTTAGCCGGCGCGTTGGGCTTTTTCGTCCAAACCCGACAAACCAAAGCGCCGTTGCAATTCTTGCAAGACGTCATTGGGATGCAGCCCTTGATGCGCCAACAAGACCAGGCAATGGAACCATAAGTCGGCGGTTTCATAAATGATTTGCCCGTGGTCGCCGTTTTTTGCGGCAATCACGGTTTCCGTCGCTTCCTCGCCTATTTTTTTCAAGATGGCGTCCAGCCCTTTGGCATACAAACTGGCGACATAGGATTGGTCGGCAGATTGTAGCTTACGGTCTGCCAAAACTTGAGCAAGCAGTGTCAGCGTGTTGTCCATAGCATGATTACCTTAAATTATTCGGCTCGGGCTGGTTATTGTAATGGAATTTCATAAAAATCCCATGGATATACCTAAAAGCCAAGCCCAATGTAATCCAGCAGAAAAAGCCAAATGACTTAAGGCTGTAAG
>DBNZ01000107.1 GCA_002299495.1 Methylococcaceae bacterium UBA659 | reverse complement strand
GACATCGATTTCGGCGAGGTGTTGGATTACCTGGCCACCGACAGCAAGACCACCGGCATTCTGATGTATGTGGAAGGCATCCGCGCAGCCCGCCGCTTTTTAAGCGGGCTAAAGGCGGCTGCCCGCTTGAAGCCAGTAATATTGATCAAATCCGGCCGCCACGAGGCCGGTTGCAAGGCGGCCATGTCCCATACCGGGGCGATGGTCGGCGGCGACAACGTATTCGATGCCGCTATCGAGCGGGCGGGCGTGGTGCGCGTTTACAGCATCAGCGAACTGTTCGCGGCGGCCAGGGTATTGGCGAACAATTATGAAGTCAACGACGATCGGTTGGCGATTATCACCAATGCCGGGGGGCCTGGTGTGATGAGCACGGACCGGGCCGAGGATGTTGGCATCAAAATGGCCGAATTAAGCCCCGCCACCGTCGAGGCGCTCAACAACGTGTTGCCGGTGCATTGGTCCCATGCCAATCCGGTCGATATTTTGGGGGACGCTACTTCCGACCGTTACCAGCAAGCCTTGTCGATTTGTTTGGCAGACCATAACATCGACGGCATACTGGTGATTTTAACGCCGCAAGCGATGACTAACCCGACGGAAGTGGCCGCATGCATCATCGCCGGGGCGGACACCAGCACCAAACCCATTTTGGCCTCATGGACAGGTGGCGCCAAAGTGCAGGCCGGGCGCGATTTGTTCGCCGACAGCAAAGTGGCGCATTTCAATACCCCGGAAACGGCCGTCGACGCCTTTTCGTTTTTGGCGCACTACCAAAAAAACCAAATCTTACTAAAACAAATTCCTGAGCCTAGCGATGAATTGGCCCGGCCTGACATTTCCGGCGCCCGCTTGATCATCGAGCGGATCTTGGCCGAAAACCGGCAAGTGTTGACCGCACAAGAATCTAAGGCCATCCTGGCCGCCTTCCATATCCCCATCACCCAAACCATCCGCGTGACCTCGGCTAAAGATGCGATGATAGCGGCCGAGACCTTGGGGTTCCCGGTAGTGCTGAAAGTCAACATGGCCGAGTTCAGCCACAAATCGGATATTGGCGGGGTGCGCTTGAATATCGGCAGTGCCGAGGAAATCTGCCGCCATTTTGTCGAAATGGAAACGGCGATCAGAAGATTGCAACCCGAATTGACGGAAATAAACCTGACCATTGAACCCATGTTCAAATCCGCCAGCGGCCGCGAACTGATGGTCGGCGTAGTTAGGGACCCGGTGTTTGGCCCGGCTATCAGCGTCGGCCTAGGCGGCACCATGGTGGAAATCCTGAAAGATACCGCCGTCGCCCTGCCGCCATTGAACGCCTACATGGTCGAACAAATGTTGGCGAAAACCAAGGCCGCCCGTTACCTGAAAGCGTTCCGGCACCTGCCGTCGGCCAACCAAAAAGCCCTAGTTAAGGTATTGCTAAACGTATCCACCCTAGTCAGCGAATTGCCCGAGATTTTAGAGCTGGACATCAACCCGCTGATCGTCGATGCGGATGGCGCCATCGCCGTCGATGCCCGCATGAAGGCTGAAACTTCATGTCAACTCAACACCTACGCGCACATGGCGATCCATCCTTACCCGCATGAGCTGATCCAACACTATCAACTGAACAACGGCATCAATATCACCATCCGCCCGATCAAGCCCGAAGACGCCGTGTTGGAAAAAAATTTCGTCAGCCGTTTGTCGGAAAACACCAAATATTTCCGCTTCCGCCAAGCCTTGCATGAATTGACCCCCGAAATGTTGGTGCGCTTTACCCAGATTGACTATGACCGCGAGATGGCGTTTGTGGCCATCACCGCAGACAAACAGTTGCCCGATGAGCTAGGTGTAGGCCGCTACATGCGCAATCCTGACGGTTACTCCGCCGAAATTGCCTTGGTCGTAGCGGATGACTGCCAATGCCTAGGCATTGGCACGCGGCTCATGAAGACCCTGATGCAAGCGGCCAAAAACCAGGGCGTTGCCGTATTCGAGGCGGAGGTGTTAGCCAACAACCATGCCATGCTGGCCTTGACGAAACGCCTAGGCTTCAGCATCGAAGCGAATCCTGATAACCCTGAACTGGTGCGGGTCATCAAAGAGCTTAAACAATAGCGACAAAGACCTAGGGCAAGCCAGTAAAGCAGTCGGTCAACGCCGAAAACCCTCAAATGGCAAAAACCAAAACCAAAACAATGTCAACAGTATCGGGACAAATGATTACATTTACTAAAATGCATGGCCTAGGCAATGACTTCATGGTTCTTGATGCGATCAACCAATCCATTGATTTAACACCAGAAAAAATCCATCAGTGGGCAGACCGCCATTACGGTATTGGGTTTGACCAATTATTGCTGGTGGAACCGCCCGTAACTGGCAACGCTGATTTCAAGTATCGGATTTTTAATGCCGATGGCGGCGAAGTTTTCCAATGTGGCAATGGCGCCCGCTGTCTTGCCCGATTTGTACGCGAAAAAAATTTGTCTGAGAAATCGGAAATCCGTGTCGATACCGGCTCAGGCCAATTGCTGCTGTATTTTGAGGAAAATGATTTAATCACCGTCAACATGGGCATTCCCCGCCATGCCCCGCAGGAAATCCCTCTAACCGCAGAACAAGAAGCTAAGTTCTACAGCGTGATGGTGAATAATTCAGAACGGGCGTTTGGTGCGGTTTCCATAGGAAATCCCCATGCGGTCATTCAAGTCATTGATATTAAAAGCGCCTTGGTCATAGAATTAGGTAGAGAATTGGAAAGCCACCCCATGTTTCCCGAACGGGCCAATATCGGTTTTATGCAAATTCTGGACCGTAGTCATATCAAACTAAGGGTTTATGAGCGTGGCGCAGGGGAAACACTAGCCTGCGGCAGCGGCGCTTGTGCCGCCGTCGTGGTGGGTATAGAGCAAAACCTGCTGGATGATAAGGTTAGCGTGGAGCTTCCGGGCGGCGTTTTAACCATAAAATGGCTAGGCCGCGGCCACCCTGTTTACATGACCGGCGCAGCCATCACCGTCTTTGACGGGCAACTTCAAACCGAAACTGACCTAACCGCTAAGACCTTGACGGACACCCAAATTGAACATTACCTGCGTCAACACCCCGAATTTTTTAACCACCATTTGGGGCTGTTAGAACAACTCAGCATACCCCACCCTAGCGGCAATGCCGTATCGTTGATTTCCAAGCAACTGGAGCTGATCAGAGGCAGGCATCACGAAGTGGAAACCCAGCTCACGGGACTGATTGAAATAGCCCAGGAAAACGATGCGTCCATTGGCAAAATACACAAATTAACCTTAGCATTGCTCGACGCCGGCAGCTTGCTGGAACTGATTAGGAATCTTAATAGTGTGCTTTTAGAGCAATTCTTAATGGATTTTGTCGCGTTACGGATAGTGGCCGAAAACCCGGGCAAGGGCGAAGCCGATATTTTTGTCCCAAAAGATAGCGATGTCCTCAAACCTTTTAGCTCACACATGTCCAGCAACCTGCCTTTTTGCGGGACGCTGGCCTTAGACCAAGCAAAAACCATGTTTGGCAATAACGCGCTTGCGGTAAAGTCGGCGGCCATCATCCCTATGGGGTTTGCCCAACTGGAAGGCCTGTTAGTGATCGGCAGTCGTGAGGAAAACCGGTTCCATCCCAATATGGGGGCCTGGTTCTTGACGCAAATTGGCGAATTGCTGGCCACCCGCCTCATATCCTTGCTGCAACGACGCTAATGTCCAATGACGCCAAACATCTTTTGGAAATTTTCCTCAGCCATTTATTGGTTGAAAAGCGGGCGTCCAAGCATACGGTCAATAACTATCGACGAGACCTAGGCCATTTCCTCGGCTATTGCTTAGCTAAATCGATTGGCCATTGGCGGGAAGTCATCCAAGCGGATGTCCGTATGCATATTGCCCAGCGGCGGCGGCAGGGTTTAGGGGCAAAAAGCTTGCAACGGGAATTGTCGGCGATTAGGAGTTTTTTGCAATACTTGGTGACCCATCATGAAATGGAAAACAACCCGGCCAAGCAAATAAAAGCGCCCAAACAAGCCCGAAAACTACCTAAGCTTCTCGATGTTGACCAAATGGCGGGGCTTCTGGACGCAAGCCCCAGTTCGATATTAGAAATCCGTGACTTGGCCATGTTTGAGCTGTTTTATTCATCCGGCCTACGCCTTAGTGAACTTGCCGCACTGGACATTTTAGATATTGATTGGCCGGCACAGGTTTTGACCGTACGCTCAGGCAAAGGCGGAAAGGCAAGGGTGCTGCCCATCGGCAGTAAGGCCATGAAGGCGCTCAATGCCTGGATAAGCACTAGGCGACCGCCGTTAGCGAGGGAACAACCCGCGCTTTTTGTGTCGGCACGAGGAACCCGCTTGACCGGGCGGAGCGTCCAGCTGCGTTTGAAACGTTGGTGTTTGACCAAAGGCATCACGGAACACGTGCATCCGCACATGCTCCGACATTCGTTTGCCAGCCATTTGCTGGAATCAAGCCAGGATTTGCGGGCGGTACAAGAACTATTAGGACACAGCAACATCAGCACCACACAAATATACACCCATATGGATTTTCAGCATCTGGCTGAAATCTATGATAAAACCCATCCAAGAGCAAAAAAAGCCTAGAGCAGATTTTGGCATGACAAGCAAACATTAAAAAAACCTGCTAACATGCCGGAAATTTTTAATGTAACAAGTATCCAAAGCATTTTTCATACTTTCACCGCAAAAGGTACCGGTAATGGCACTTGAAGACTACGAAGACACACAATCCAAGAGCATGCTTCAGGGGGTTGCTGTGTTTATCATGATTATCATGATTGTTATGGTTGTTTTGGGCGCTTTGTGGGGTCGTGAGCCAGGCCAGTTCAACATACAAGATGAAGCGGAACATCGCGCCCAGATAGATAAGGAGACCGAGCCATTGCCAGTCGGTTATGTCTTCACAAACACCTTAGCGCATATCGCCGAGGTTTTATTGCATAAACAGGGCGGCTACATTTCCAACGATGTCGCCCCGCCCGGGGTTTTTCTGGACAACATACCCAGTTGGGAATACGGTGCCTTGGTGATGCTGCGTGACGCCACATCCGCCCTCAGGAACCACTTCGCACGGGATCAATCACAGTCCGCTGAAGACCCTGATTTGGCGATCGCCGAGCCCCACTTTTTTTTCGAACACACCTCTTGGGCATTGCCTGCAACCGAAGCGGAATACCAAAAAGGAGTTGAGGCCTTGCACCGATACATGAGGCGTCTCCTACACCATGGCGGCAATGTCAAACCGGCTCAGTTTTATTCTAGGGCGGATAACCTCTGGCAATACACAGAAGTAGTCATCAAACGTTTAGGCGGGATTTCAACAAAATTAACAGCCAATACTTCCGGCTCAAACCTAGGGCCTGGATTGACCTTAGAAGAACGGGAAAAGGCGGAAAAATCTCGAACTCCCGTGCCAAAAGTTAGCTGGTTTGAAGTCGATAATGTGTTCTTCGAGGCGCGGGGAGCCAGTTGGGCCTTATTGCACATTTTAAGAGCGATCAAACATGATTTTGCCGATATTCTATTGGACAAACGTGCGATGCGGACGGTTGACATCATGATCAAGTCCCTAGAAAACTCATTGGAGCCGATCCTAATCCCTATGGTTTTAAATGGCGATGGCTACGGATTGCTTGCCAATTACAGTTTGACAATGGCCAATTTCATATCCAGGGCCAACGCCGCCGCCCTTGATTTGCGTGATATTATGAACCGAGGCTAACCACTAACGCCACCATCCGAAAAGTGACCACAATGAATGCACAAATCGACTTTGATATAACCTTGCCATCCACTTGGCGCCGAATAGCCTTTATGCTCATTTATGCCGTCATTGACGGGATTGTCAGGACGCTACTATGGGCCGTCATTCTACTCCAAACCATCACCGCCCTTGTGACAGGAAAACCAAACCGGAACATCCTCGATTTTGGCCGTAACCTTTCCGTTTATATTTACCACATTATGTTGTTTATGACTTTTAACACGGAAACCTTGCCGTTCCCTTTTTCAGATTGGAATCCAACGACGGGATTGCAATCGCCAGAACCTAAAACCCAAGAACCAAACCAAGAGTAGGTTTTTTTGGTAGTGGCTAAAAACGTGTTTTAACCGCGGCTACGCGACCCAATGGCTTACGCTACGCCATGTTCGGCAGTCTAGTCTGCTGCACTGCCATGGCAACAGACTGAGGAAATTCTCAGGTACGTCCAGTACACGCAGGTGATGCGCTCCGTGCGCCTCGGCAACGGCTCCTGCGTCGCCTAAAGCGCC
>DBNZ01000234.1 GCA_002299495.1 Methylococcaceae bacterium UBA659 | reverse complement strand
CTTATGTTATTTTTAAAGGAAGTTTGTTAGTGGCCAAACTGAACGCCCGGTTTGGTTTGCGCTACAACATAATCGAACATATCAACTATAACAAACAAGGTCTTAGCTTTTTATGGAAATCTATTGAGTCAATCGGTAGGGTTGGAAATATTTTAGATGCCTTACCTAATGCAAAAATGGTCTATGTTATAAGGCATCCTTATGGGCAAATCGCTTCGGTTTTAAGTGGTGAGAATAACGGCAGATTTACTGGAATTACGCCGGCCTCAGAAGATTTTGGTATTTTTGAAGCATTACTGACAACATCTTTTGCCGTTAGCAATGGATTTACCCTGGAGTTTCTCAAGGCATTAAATCCTATTCAAAGACTGGCAATCCGTTGGCTGCTTTTTAATGAACATGCCTTAACAAAAATAGCCGGCTTTAAGCAAAGAGTTTATGTGGTTAATTACGAAGAACTTTGTTCAAATCCATTAAAAACTGCAAAATCGATTTTTGATTTTTGTCAGCTGGAATGGAATAAACAAGCTGAGAGTTTTGTAAAAAATAGTACTAAGGAAAATGATGGTTCATACTATGGCGTTTTTAGGAATCTTTCGACAAGAGACACGCCGCTCTTAACACCTGACAATAAACACGATATCAAATCTATCCTGGCAGCTTATAGTTCTAGCAACTGTTATAAAATATTTGAGAGCGCTTTGTGATCGATACAAAAATTAACATCATCTCGGCTGATTTTTTTATTGTGCTACTGTTTTCTTAGCATATTTTTTTAATGGTTTGACCACCCTTTATCATTTTCATTGTGCAGCAATTTATCTTAGGCGGCCTAAAACAAATCGCCACTTTGGCATCCGGATTAGGCAAGGATAAGAAACTATTAATCCTCATATACCATCGGGTGCTTGATGGGCCCGATTTTATGCGGCCTTCGGAAGTGGACAAAAAGGCATTCACATGGCACATGGAGTTGCTGGCAAACCACTTCAATGTCCTGCCCCTATCAGAAGCCATTGACGGCTTAAAAAACAGCAGCCTGCCGCCTAGGGCGGTGAGCATCACTTTTGATGACGGTTACGCGGACAATTACACCAACGCCTTGCCGATACTCCAGCAACAGGGCTTGACCGCGACGTTTTTTATCGCTTCCGGTTATTTGGACGGGGGGCGGATGTGGAATGATACGGTGATTGAAGCCATACGCGGTATGCAGCAACCCTGCTTGGATTTGTCCGAAATTAAGCTTGGCGCATACGACATCGGTACAACCGGGCAAAAG
Organism: Methylococcaceae bacterium UBA659; assembly: GCA_002299495.1. Lineage (GTDB taxonomy): Bacteria > Pseudomonadota > Gammaproteobacteria > Methylococcales > Methylomonadaceae > Methylovulum. Next base: position 1,345 of record DBNZ01000234.1, on the reverse strand, counting down.
CTCTTGGCTTCTGAACAAATCATAAAAGCAATAAAACATTTGGATTTCCAGCAACGGGCTGAATATAGCCATTACATGGGACAGCAAGCCCACTCTTTGCCCGATAACCTCATGCTTACATCTGAACAACTCAAAGCCATTTCAGCATCTGGCATGGAAATAGGCGGGCATACTGTGAACCATCCTATCTTGGCGAAATTGTCTGACGAAGAGGCCCTGTCTGAAATCGAAAGCAACAAACAATTTTTGGAGCAATTGCTGGGCAAGCCCTGCCGTTTTTTTGCCTATCCTAACGGCAAATTGGGGCGGGACTACCTCCCCTGCCAAACCGGTTTGCCCAAAGCCAGTGGGTTTCAGGCCGCATTGTCCACAGAGTGGGGCGTTGCCAACAAAGAGGCTGAAATCTGGCAATTGCCGCGGTTTACGCCTTGGGATCGCAGCCCTTCCCGGTTTATGGGTCGGATTATCAGCCTTTACCTAAAGACAAAATAACACTAGCTACAATGTCCTTACGCGACTTCGCCGTTACCCTTATCGTCATTATCGGTTGTATCTACACCTTCAAAAAACCTTATGTCGGCATCTTGCTGTGGTCTTGGCTAAGCTATATGAACCCGCATCGCTTGAGCTGGGGCTTTGCCTACAACATGCCGTTTGCCTATGCCACGGCCATTGTGCTGATGTTGTCGATGCTGCTTTCCAGCAAGCAGGCGCAAAAACTGCCTATTAATGCCGTCACCGTAATCTGGTTGTTGTTCATCGTGTTAATGAGCATTAGCACCCTGTCGGCTTATTTTCCAGAAGACGCATGGGTTCAATACGTCCGCATCATTAAAATCCAATTGATCGTGTTCCTGACCATGATGCTGATAACAGATGTGAATAAACTCAACCAACTGATTTGGGTTATCGTGCTATCTATTGGCTACTTTTCCATCAAGGGTGGTGTGTTTACCCTATTAACGGGGGGGGGGTATAGGGTCTGGGGACCTGCCGAAAGCTTTATTGAAGGCAACAATGAAATTGCCGTAGCCGCACTGATGATTATCCCTTTAATGGCTTATTTGCGTAGTATCCAATCGGATTGGCGGATAAAACATGGCTTGTTGGCGGGTATGGGCTTAAGTTTGGCCACTGCAGTGGGTAGCCAGTCACGAGGCGCACTGATTGCACTTGCCGCGGTAGGCCTGTTTTTTTGGTTAAAAACTGAAAAAAAAATGTTTGGCGGCATAGTTATGGTGGTTTTGGCTATGGGTGTCATCGCTTTTATGCCAGACTCATGGCATCAACGCATGGACACCATGCAAACATACGAGCAAGATGCCTCGGCGATGGGGCGGATTAA
>DBNZ01000083.1 GCA_002299495.1 Methylococcaceae bacterium UBA659 | reverse complement strand
TCTAAACAAGACTCTGGCAACGATTCGGCATAAACCAAACCTTTGCCAGAAACTTGTGGGTAAATGCCTTTATTGCTAACAGCGGTTTTGGGAATAAAGCAGGATTGTACGGGGTCTTTACGGCTACGAAAGCGAAAGGTAGTCGGCTTGCCACTGCCTTTATTGGCTTTACACGTTTTCCAAAAGGCGTTATGCGCGTCTTTAATGGCAATGCCTTTTATCTGAAACGGCGTGTCTTTTGTCCAGTCAGGCAACAGTCGGGTGAACATCTTTTTTATGTCCATCCATGAGGGCTTAGTATCGCCCACATAATCGCGTAACAGGGCAATAGTGGCGTTATAAACGTAGCGGCTAACTTTCATCCATTGGTTGAATTGTGCTTTGTTCTGCGCTGTGGGACGTAGCTTGAGCAACTTGCTTTTTGTAATTTCTAAGTCCGTGCATCCGACAGGAGAAGACGTGTAGGATATTGAGCAAGTCTTTAGTGAGTTCGACTTCGGGGCTGAGTGACTCTTCTGATAAAACCACGAGTTTTCCACCGTTTGACTCGACAACAAAGCGGATAAGTTCGTGTCCGAATCGTGCAAGTCGGTCTCGGTGGGCAACCACAAGTGTGAGGTGAGTTCCGCGCATCGCGCGTTCCAAAACGGTGTTAAGCCCTTTTCGCTTGAAGTTAATCCCTGAGCCAATGTCTTTGATGATTTCAGCTTCTGGGTATCGTTCTTGCATGAAGGCGACTTGTCGGGCAAGGTCGTCTTTTTGCTTGTAACTGGACACGCGACAGTAGCAAACAACAGCAGATTTGACTGAACCCAGATAGGCTTCAACGTTGTATTTTCGTTGCCCTGAGATTCTAATGGTTTCAATATCCCCGTCATGTGCCATTCTCCGAAGGGTGTTTGGGTGTACGCCAAGTATCAGCGCGGCTTTTCTACTAGATTCATATTTCATGACTAGCAAATATAGATTATTGTTAGCTTTTGTCAACGTTTGATTTGCTATGCACTAACCTTACCCGATAAAAACGGCACGAACACCACGTCTTCAAACTCATCGACCTCAAAACCCTCGGGGCTACGAAAAACCCGCAACAACTTTTGTACGCCGCTTTTTTTGCCGACCGGAATCACCATCACCCCGCCTTCGGTCATTTGCAGCAACAAAGGCTCGGGCAATTCCGGCGGCGAAGCCGACACCAAGATTCCGTCATAAGGCGCGTTTTCTTCCCAACCGTAACCGCCGTCGCTATGCAGGTAGCTGATATTCTTAAGCTTTAAGCTCCAAAGATGATCTTTGGCTATTTTTTGCAACGGCAGGATGCGCTCCACGGTATAGATATAATCAACCAAGCGCGCCAAAACGGCGGTCTGATAACCACAACCGGTACCGATTTCCAACACCCTGGACAACGGCCCGGTGGACAACAGCAGTTCGGTCATCTTAGCGACGATGTAGGGCTGGGAAATGGTCTGGCTATGACCGATGGGCAGCGCGGTATCCTCATACGCCCGGCTGGCTAAGGCCTCGTCGACAAAAATATGCCGGGGCGTATCCCGCATCACCTGCAACACCCGTTGGTTGCGTATGCCTTGCTCCTGTAACCGGCTGACCATCCGCTCGCAAGTGCGCTGCGAAGTCATGCCAGTGCCTTGCCATTTCGACATCATTGCCGCCCCCCCTTAGGCAACCAATCTTTTATGGCGTCTAGGCGGCCATACCACGTCAGGTCTATCTGCAACGGCGTGACCGATACATAACCCGAGTTGATGGCATAAAAATCGGTGCCTGGCCCTGCATCTTGCTCCGCTCCGGGCGGGCCCACCCAGTAAATGCTGCGGCCTCGGGGATCTTGGCTTTTCACCACCGGTTCCGACTTATGGCGCTGGCCTAGGCGGGCAGCCTGGAAACCCTTGATCTGATCCAGCGGCAAATCCGGCACATTAACGTTCAAAATAGTGTCTTGCGGCAACGGGTGGGAGATAAGCCGCTTCAGCAAGGTCACCGCCACCTGCCCGGCCGTATCAAAATGCACCGGATTGTTGCCGACCAACGAAATCGCCACCGCCGGCAACCCCAAAAAACGGCCTTCGGTAGCCGCCGCCACCGTCCCGGAGTACAGCACGTCATCGCCCAAATTGGCACCGTGGTTGATGCCTGCGAACACCATATCCGGCTCCCTGGCCAACAAGCCGGTGATGGCCAGATGCACGCAATCGGTGGGCGTGCCGTCGACCTTGACAAAACCGTTGTCCGCATCATAAGCCCGTAAAGGCATGTCCAAGGTCAGCGAATTGCTCGCCGCGCTACGGTTGCGGTCAGGCGCTACCACCGAAAGCTCGGCATGACCTCGCAAAGCGGCGGCTAAGGCCACCAATCCCTCGGCCAAATAGCCGTCGTCGTTACTTAACAGTATATGCATTATCAATCGCCGCTGAACAGATTCATCTATAATTGGTCGATGTTAGCAACAATAAACCGCAAAATCAGCTACTATGATAAAAAAAATCATCAGCCCCGAAGACCGTGATTTGTTTTGTCAATTCGTGGTCGGCGCACGACCCTTATCGACCGACAAGGTTTTGTTAAAAAAACCCGACAAACCCAAGCCTTTCCCAAACCCCAAGGCTTATCCAGACCCCCTGCACGACTTCACCGCCGAACCCATTGCATGGGTAGGCGCGGAAGATTCGATCAGTTACGCCAAATCGGGCGTATCAAAAAATGTCCTGAAAAAACTCCGCCAAGGCTATTTTGGCCTAGACGCCGAACTCGACTTGCACGGCTTGACCAGCGCGGAAACCCTACGGCAGTTGTCGAGATTTCTTGCAACCAGCGCGCAGAGAAATTACCGCTGCCTGCATATCGTCCATGGCAAAGGTTACCGCTCTACCGACAACCAACCCGTGCTAAAAAACCAACTGAACCATTGGCTAAGGCAACACGGCGACGTGTTAGCGTTTTGCTCCGCGTCACCGAAACACGGCGGCGCCGGTGCGGTATGGGTGCTGTTGAAGGCGCATTAGGGAAGTCTAACAGACTGGCGCTTTCCCGCCTTTTAGTCATTTATAGAAATTACGCATTGTCAACGGTCTGAAAATCTGGGCTCAAGCGGCTCATGGCAGGCATCAGGCTACCGATGAAGCCCGCAATAACCCCGTTGAACCGCTTACGCTGGACGCTATAACAGTTTAGGCGGGGGCGGTGTTAGGTCAGCAAAATGATGGCAGACACCAAGCTTTAAATAAGGCTACAATATCGAATTTTTTTGACTATTGGGTTTTTCCGTTGGCTAAAAAACTGATCCGAATCGCTACCCGCCAAAGCCCTTTGGCTTTATGGCAAGCCGGGCATGTGGCCCGGCGATTACAGACCCTGTTTCCGGATGTGACCACTGAATTGGTGGAAATGGTCACCCAGGGCGATAAAATCCTCGACGCCCCGTTGGCCAAAATTGGCGGCAAGGGGCTTTTTGTCAAGGAATTAGAGCAAGGCCTGTTAGCGGCTAAGGCCGATATTGCCGTGCATTCGATGAAAGACGTGCCGGTGGAATTTCCGGAGGGCTTGCATTTAGCGGCTATTTTGCCCCGGGAAGACCCGCGTGATGCGTTTGTATCCAATCGCTACGCCTATTTTGCCGATTTGCCGACAAACGTCAAAATAGGCACTTCCAGCCTGCGGCGCCAATGCCAAATTAAACATGCTTTGCCGGGGGCTGAAATCATCCCGTTGCGCGGTAACGTAAACACCCGTTTGGCCAAGCTTGATGACGGCGCCTATGACGCCATCATTTTGGCGGCGGCGGGTTTAAAGCGTTTGGGTTTAGCGGGCCGGATCACGGCCTATTTGACGCCAGAAATTAGCCTTCCGGCCATCGGCCAAGGAGCCATCGGGATAGAATGCCGGGTGGATGATGTCTCAACCAACACGTTATTGTCGGCTTTGCACGATGACGAAACCGGCATCTGCGTGGCGGCGGAACGAGCCATGAATGCTAGGTTGCAGGGTGGCTGCCAAGTGCCGGTCGCAGGATTTGCCCAACTGACGGCGGGTCAGGTGCATTTACGCGGTTTGGTGGGCACCCCGGATGGCAGCCTAATCCTTCGCAGTGCAGGGTCGGGCCCTGCTTCCGGGAGCGCAGCGGTGGGTAAACGGGTGGCGGATGATTTGCTTGGCCAAGGCGCGGACAGAATCCTATCGGCGTTATTCGCTTGAACATGGACTTGAAAGGCGCAAAGGTTTTAGTGACCCGGCCCCGGCATCAAGCCGATAACCTTTGTCGGCTGCTTGCTGGACAAGGCGGGCATCCAGTGCGTTTGCCCACGCTAGCGATTGCAGCCGTAGCCGATGCGGGAAAAATACTCGAAGTTTTGGCAACTCTTGATAAATATCAATGGCTTGTTTTTGTTAGCGCCAATGCGGTACATTACGCGGTACAAGCGAATGGCGGCAACATAAGCCATCGCTTAACGGCTATCGCGGCGATAGGCCAGGCGACGGCGGCGGCTATACGCCAAGCCGGTATGGTGGTTGATTTGCTGCCGTTACCGCCTTTTAACAGTGAGGCGTTGTTGGCGGCGCCACCGATGCACCGGGTTGAAGGCAGTCGAATTTTAATAGTCCGTGGTGAGGGCGGGCGTGAGCAGCTGGCCGAAACCCTAGTTAGGCGAGGGGCTTTGGTCGGTTATCTTGAAGTCTACCGCAGGTGCCTGCCACAAGTTGATTGCAGCGCAGTACGGGCTTTATTATCGGTTGGCCAATTAGCTGCGGTGACGGTGACCAGTGGTGAAGCCCTGGAAAATCTTTTGGCCATGATGGGTGAAGAATACCGACCACAATTATTGGCGGTGCCATTGGTGGTGATTGCCGAACGGTTAAGGCCAATGGCCGCAGGATTCGGTTTTAAACAAATAGCGGTATCGCGGCAAGCGACAGACGCGGCGATGGTTGCAGCAGTAGTAAATACGTTAACAGGAGAAACAAGATGACAGAAACGACTGAACAAGAACGACTAGAAACAAGCAAAAGCATAAAAGACCGACGGTCACTCGGCTATGGACTTTGGGTGGGCATTATTTTGCTGATGGTAATGGGCTTGGGCGGGGCGGGTTATTACTTGTTTAGCTCATTACGCGACCGGCAAGAAGTGACGGTGAAAGAAGAAGTCGAATTGCAAGATAAATTCACCAAGCAACAAAAACAATTGCACGACATCCAAGCCCAGATTGCGGTGTTAGAGAGCAGTATTGCCGGAAAAGACACCCGTGTGACCCAAAGCCTGGCCGACTTTTCTAAACGCCAAGACGAAAAATTGGAGGCGGCGCGCAAAGAACTGAACGAGGCCATTCTTCGTATCCAACGGCAACTTGGCAAAACCCGCGGTGATTGGTTGGTCGCCGATGCCGAATACTTGTTAAGCGTCGCCAATGAGCGGCTGCAATTAATCGGCGACATCAACACGACTCGCATGGCCCTAGAAGCCGCTGACCAGCGGCTAAGGGAAAGTGGCGATGCTGCGGCTTATAAGGTTCGGGAACAAATCGCCATGGAAATTTCCCTGCTCGATGCGGTTACCGTACCCGATATTGTCGGCTTATACGCAAAGATTGAAAGCATGGAAAATTTGGTTGATAAACTGGCGCTCATCTTACCGTATGCGGGCAAGCCTTTAACCAGAGAGGACGCCGACAAACAAGAAATACCGGCGCAAGAAGAGCAACGCCTGATTGATTCGGCCGTAGCGAAACTGGAAGGGATAGTCACCGTCCGGCGCACCGACCAAGTAATCAACGAAATATTGAGCCCAGAAGAAGCCCGGTTTATCCGCGAACAATTAAGGGTGAAATTGGAAATGGTCAAAATCGCCCTAGTGCAGCATAACGAAGCACTCTATCAATCCAGTTTGACCGATGCGCAGGAGTGGTTAGGGCAGCATTTCATCAACAACGATGACAGCCGTAAATTGCAGGCACAAATTTCCCAATTAGCCGCGATAAAAATCCGGGGCCACTTTCCCGATATTAGCAAGTCATTAAAAATGCTCAGGGATATTGCCCAATTAAGGATTGAAACCAACAAGGCATTGGAAGTCGCCCCTACCGCACAAGTTGAAGA
>DBNZ01000110.1:961-4375 GCA_002299495.1 Methylococcaceae bacterium UBA659 | reverse complement strand
ACGCCAAGGTGGCTTGCAGATACAAATCATGGAAACGATTTCAGCACTCAATAAGCTGGGCATCCAAGCAACATTATTCAATCCGCTGCAAGACAAGCTGGGCGATTACGACCTCATCCATGTTTTTTCGGCAATCAATGGCAATTATCGGGTTGTCGAAGCTGCCAAGGATATTGGGAAACCTGTGGTGGTTTCCCCATTGATCCGGCCCGATTGGACGCGGTTTACCGGAATGCGCGAGCGGTTTCTTGATCGGTTGGTGGGTAAGTCGACGGATTGGCATGTCAAAACCACTTATCGGGAAATCCATTATTGCTTGCAAGCAAGCGATGCGGTTGTAGCTTTAGGCGCAGTGGAGAAGCGATCAATTACAGAAGCTTTTTTAATCGACCCTAACAAAGTCAGTGTTATTCCAAATGGCATTCCGCAACGTTTCTTTGAGGCTAAGGCACAATTGTTTATTGAGAAATACGCCATTGAGCCGGGTTTTGTCTTATCGGTGGCGGCCATCAACCCGCACAAAAACCAGTTGGCCTTGGTGGAAGCTTTAAAAGATAGCGGGCTGAAAGTGGTTTTGATTGGTTCTTGTTTGGAGTCGGCAAAAGGCGCTATTTGGAAAAGATATTGGCCTACCCTCATGTGATTTACTTGGGATCATTGCCTTATGACGATCCATTGTTGGCATCCGCTTATGCGGCGGCAGGCGTTTTTTGCCTGCCTAGCCAGAGCGAAGTGATGCCGTTGAGCGTGTTGGAGGCCTTAGCTGCGGGTACGCCAGTGGTGATGACGAAAAATCATTGCATGGATGTCAGCCCGATGCCGAAGCCTGTGCGGGAAATTGAACCGAATGATCAGGGTGCTATCCGGCAAGCCATTTCAAGCTTGTTAGGCAAACGGTCTGCTAGGGAAACTTACCGCAACAGCGTCAGCGAGTTCAGTTGGGACAGGGTTGCTGGCGATTTGGCGGTCATTTATCAGCGGCTTCTTTCCAAACGCCCAATTTAATCAGCTTGTTTTTCAGGCTTTCCGGAGGCTTGCCATGTGCATAAGCCTTTTTCGCATGCTCTAAGGCCTTGTCATATTGTTTTTGTTCAATCAAAAATAGGCTATAGGAATACGCAAGCTTAGCGTTGTTGGGGCTTATGGTTAAGGCTTTTTGGTAAGCTTTAGCGGCTTTTTCAGGATTTCCTGACTCTTTCAAATAATAAGCAAACAAAGAGTAGCTGCTGACATCTTCGGGGCTAAAATGGATGGCGCGTTGCAAGTAACATTCTACCGGTGACGCCAGCGGCATTGGGTTCTTGAGGAGTTTTTTGTTCAGTTTTTCTTGGTAACGGATAATGCTTAACAGAGCCTTAGGGTGGTTAGGTACGGCTCTTAACGTATAATCAAGGTCGCTTACCAGATAACCGCTTTTGCCTTTGATATGGTTTTCAACCTCCGGGGTGAAGTGATGCTGTTCGACGACGGGGATGTTGCTGCGTTCATCGGCCTTGGTGTAATCCCAAGGCCCGTAACCTTGCTCTCCGCCATTACAAGGCACACCATTTAAGTCTACCCCTACCCAAGGGGCGGCGTTCCTGGCCTGGGTTGTAATGGGCAGAAGATACGCTAGGCAAAGCACAGTGGCAAATAGTAATTTCATGACATACCTCGGGCAAATAAATGCAGTTACGCGAATTGGTTCAAGAGTTAGGTTATTTTAATAGCACGCTTTACCTTATCAACAGATTGGCAGCTAAATTAAAAATAACGCTTTGCTTTTTTAAGTACTATTTTGTTGTGCAACCCTTAGCGATGCAAGCCTTTTTGCCCAAGGGCAGAGGTAAAAATCTTGAAGTGATTGAATTGCCTTCCGGATTCCAACCCCATCCATGCCCGCGTCCCGCAACGGTGATCGTCGACCGTTACCGACAAGGCGCGGTTTGTTTGGCGGCTTACAAGGATAAAGAATTTGCCGGCTGTTTATGGTATCTCAAACACCAATATCGGGAAGATGAGGTGAGATGCTTATACAAACTGGGTTCTGAAAATGCCGTTTGGGATTTTGATGTTTATGTGGAGCCTAAGTTTAGGTTATCCCCGGTTTTTTTGAAGCTATGGGATGAGGCTTCAACCAAACTCGTCAACGAAGGGATTGCTTGGTCTTTTAGCCGTATTTCTGCATTTAATACACCGTCATTGTCTGCACAAAAAAGGATGGGGGCTTTAGTGATAGGTTGGGCTGTGTTTATGCGGTTAGGTTTTTTGCAATTGACTATTGCCTCGCTTTCCCCCTACATCCATATTTCATTATCTGAAAACAAATTTCCCGTTTTTACACTACAATTGCCAAAATCTTAACGCTACGGAATTATTGAATGCCCTTACAAAATCAGATCATTGAGATACTCAACGGAACTTTACAAGCAAAGCAGGAAATATCCGCTGAGACCGCATTGCTAGGAACTATCCCCGAATTTGATTCAATGGCCGTCATCACCATCATCACCGCATTAGAAGACCGCTTCGGCTTTACCGTTGATGACGATGAAATAGATGCCAGCGTGTTTGAAACGGTGGGTTCATTGGTTGCTTTCGTGGAACGCAAGTTAGCTTAAAGCTTACCGATGCGACCACTCTTTATTTCAGGGCAGGCAGGCCCTCTGTTTGCCGTATTTTATCTCCCGGCGGACGCGTCCGTTAACAAGGCCATCCTGCATGTCCCCGCGTTCGCTGAAGAAATGAACAAATCACGGCGCATGGTGGCGTTGCAGGCGCGGGCCTTAGCTGAGCAAGGCTACGCCGTGCTGGTGCTGGATTTGTTTGGCACAGGGGATAGCGGCGGCGATTTTGGCGAGGCCACTTGGCAGGTTTGGTTACAAGACCTGGAAGCGGCGATGGCATGGCTAATCCAGCAAGGCGCGCAAACCATCACCCTTTGGGGCTTACGCTTCGGTTGTTTGCTGGCCTTGGCGGCTATCTCCAAAAGCCGTTACCCGGTTAAACGCTTGATCTTTTGGCAACCCATCGTCAATGGCGAAACCTTCATCACCCAATTCCTGCGTCTGCTGGTGGCGGCCTCCATGCTGGACAATAACGCCCGCCGGGAAAGCACTGCTGAGTTAAAACAACGGCTTTTGGACGGACAAGCGGTTGAGGTGGCGGGCTATACATTAAACCCAGAATTGGTTAAACCCATTTTAGGGTTCCGCGCTGAACAACTGTCGTTTCAAGGGATCGAGGAAATCGCCATTTTTGAGGTGGCGAACAGTGCGGATAGCGTGGTTTCCGCCAGTAGCTCGAAATTGCTTGAACACGTTCAAAAACAAACGGTTAAGTGCGAAATTCATCAAGTGATTGGCGCTGCCTTTTGGGCCAGCCAAGAAATTACCGAAGCAATGGACTTGCTATCAATGACCAGCGGGAAAGTTT
>DBNZ01000110.1:0-554 GCA_002299495.1 Methylococcaceae bacterium UBA659 | reverse complement strand
CCCTTGGGAGAGGGTTGGGGTGAGGGCGATAAAATTAAGCATTTAAATCTCCCTCATCCTAACCTTCTCCCGGCGGGAGAAGGAATTGTTTTGCCGTTTACGACAACCACTGGAAGTGGGTAAATTTTTTAATGATATTGTTCAATGTAACATCCCTGTCAACTAGATTCCGGCATCCCCCGGCAATCCATGCCGGGGCAGGCTCTGCCGGAATGACCATTAATTTTTTGTCACTATCCAATTATTAAGCGCCACATTATTAACCAAGAACGAAATGCCAATACTCAACCATCGACAGGCGCTATGACGGAAACCCCTGTTGTATTCAACTGCCAAGGCCATAGCTTGCTGGGTTTCGTCCATCAGGCAGATGGGAATCCATTAAAAGGCGTTTTGATGGTTGTCGGCGGTCCCCAGTACCGCGTCGGTAGCCATCGCCAGTTTGTTTTGTTGGCACGGCAGTTGGCAGACCAAGGCATACCCACCATGCGTTTCGACGTGCGTGGCATGGGCGATTCGGCAGGCGATCCCCACAATTTCTTGCAAATAGATGA
>DBNZ01000185.1:12185-17373 GCA_002299495.1 Methylococcaceae bacterium UBA659 | reverse complement strand
GGGTTTCGATGCCATCTTGGGTTATTTCCACTACCCGGCAACCCATTTTTAAATCCACGCCCAATTTCACCAATTGTTGGCGGGTTGCATTGGCCAATTTATCGGGTAAGGCCGGCAATAAACGGGTGGCGGCCTCGATGATGGTCAATTTGGCGTTGCCTGGTTCGTTTAACCCATAAATAGACAAAACATCGGTCACTTCATGGAGTTGGGCCGCAAGTTCGACGCCAGTCGCCCCCGCACCGACAATCGCGATAGACAACGGTTTGACCATCTCGGGGTCTTTGCCGATGTAATTTTTAAGATAGGACTCGAACAGTTGCTTCTGGAACCTTAATGCCTGGGCAGCGGTGTCCAGAAATAAGCAATGTTCATCAACTCCTTTGATGTTGAACGTGTTACTGACGCTGCCGACCGACATGACTAAGGTGTCGTAGCGAAAAACACGCCTTGGGATGAGTTCCTCGCCTTGGTCATTGAGGGTGGGGCTGACATAAATTTCTTTTTTTTCCCGGTTTAAGCCTTCCATCCGGCCTAACCTGAAACGGAAATGGCTACGGTGGGCTTGTGCCAAATACTCAACCAGCTCAGATTCATCAAGGGTTCCCGCGGCCACTTCATGTAGCAACGGTTTCCAGATATGGGAGGTGGTGGCGTCGATTAAGACAATCTCTGCCAACCCTGGTTTACCCAGTCTGCGGCCTAAACGGGTAGCCAATTCAAGCCCGGCGGCGCCGCCGCCAACGATGACTATGGTATGTTTATGATTTTGCCCTATTGTAGCCATCGCCTTACCCCAGAAAACAGTTTCAAAACGTTATTGCAAATGTTTGCCTGCTAAAACGATATTTAGCAAACCCCTCATTATAGGCAAACCTCGATGCGGTCAACACCGTTTCTTAATGGGGGCAAATGACTTTCTATGGATGTCCAATACGCCAAATTGATTGAGCTCGGCGTTATGCTTTGCGGTGCCATAACCTTTATGTTGATGGAACGAGTAACCCGGATATGCGTGCTGATAACGCATCATCAATAAGTCACGTTCAACCTTAGCCAGTATAGAAGCGGCGCTTATGGCCGCGACTTTGTTATCACCTTTAATGATGGGTCGGGCGGGCATTGAAAGTGCCGGGACACGGTCGCCATCCACTAAAACCATTTCAGGTGCTAAATCCAGACGGTGTATAGCCCGTTGCATTGCCAATAAGGTGGCTTGCAAAATGTTTAACTGGTCAATCTCATAGGCGGCCGCAGACGCTATTGACCATGATAATGCAGACGCTTTAATTTCCTTGGCAAGGGATGCTCTTTTTAGGGCGCTGAGTTTTTTAGAGTCCGCCAGCCCTACTATGGGATGACCGGGGTCTAAAATGACGGCGGCCGCAAACACCGGACCCGCCCATGCCCCGCGCCCGGCCTCATCAACGCCTGCCATCAGGTCAAAGCGAACAAGGCTATCGGTTAGCGGGCCGGACACAAACTAACGTAATATGCCACGGGTGACATTACGCAAGAAACTCACCATCACTGAAACTTCCTTGCTGTCGCCGGCAATATCTTCCATTTGGTCTATGGCATCTTCTAAGCGTAAATTCATTTTATAAATAATTTTGTAGGCTTTCCGAATAAGCCTAATGTCCTCAGCTGAAATGCCACTGCGTTCCATGCCCACAGAATTGATGCCATGCGGACGGGTAGGCCTGCCGCCCACCATAATGAACGGCGGGACGTCTTGGGTGATGGCACTACCCATGGCAGCAAAACTGTATTGGCCTATTTGGGTAAATTGATGGACTAGGGTAAAACCGCCTAAGATGGCGTGGCTATTCAAGCGGACATGGCCGGCCAGCGAGGCGCCGTTGGCCATGATGACATGGTTGCCTATGATGCAATCATGGGCGACATGGGTATAAGCCATGAACAAGTTGTCATCGCCAATCTGGGTAATGCCGTGATCTTGCTGGGTGCCGCGATGAAGAGTGGTAAATTCGCGGATAGTGTTTCTGTTGCCGATAACCAATTGGGTGGTTTCTGCGGCATATTTTTTGTCTTGAGGGTCTTCGCCGACAGATGCGAATTGGTAGATGCGGTTTTTTTCGCCAATTGCGGTGTGGCCTTTAATGACGACATGGGGACCTATGGCTGTCCCTGACCCGATAATGACATCAGGCCCAATCACCGCATAAGGCCCGACCGTTACATCATCGGCCAATTCTGCGCGGCTGTCGATGATTGCGGTGCCATGGATCAAGGCTAGTCCACCACGGCCGCACAACGGATTTCAGCGCTGGCTACAAATTCACCATCGACTTCCGCCCTGCAATCAAAAGCCCAAATGTTGCGTTTGCTTTTCAAGAACTTGGCTTCCAGCATCAATTGGTCGCCAGGAACTACAGGGCGTTTGAATTTAGCCTTGTCTATACCCACCAAATAATAAATCATGCCGCTTAATTCATCCCGCGCCGTCTCCGAGGCCAATAAACCAGTGGCTTGGGCCAAAGCTTCTAGGATAAGAACCCCGGGCATGATGGGCTTTTGCGGGAAATGGCCTTGGAAAAACGGCTCATTGTAGGTGACGTTTTTTACCCCTAACAAACTGACTCCGGGTGTACACTCAACGACCTTGTCAACTAAGAGAAAAGGATATCTGTGTGGCAAAAAATCTTGAATTTGTAAAATATCCAGCTTAATAGACATGTCTTTGAGAAAGATAAGGGTGGGGTTTTTATTATTTTAGTGCGGGTGAGGTGAATTAATCGGGCATGCCGACCAGTTTGCTCTGGACTTGGGCGGTGACATCAATTTTATCGCTTGCATAGATGACGCCATCAGTTAATAGCAAGTCGAAGTTTTGGTCTTTGGCAATAGAACGGATAGCTTCAACAATACGGCGCTGTAATTTACCTAATTCTTCGTTACGGCGGGCATTGAAGTCTTCGCTGAATTCCTGTTGTTTTCTTTTGGCATCACGTTTTTCGTTCAACAAGTCCTTTTCCATCCGGCTCCGTTCGGAATCGCTCATGACACCGGAATCCCGGGCCAAACGCTCTTCTTTGCTTTGGATGTCTTTTTGTTGTGCAACCAATTGCCTATCGCGGGGGGAGAATTCGATTTCCAAACGTTTTTTTGCCTTCTCCGCTTGAGGAGCTTTTTCCAGCACTGCGGGTATGTTGACAAATCCGATCTTTAATTCGGCGTAGCAGGAGGTGGCGGTTAGCAGTAATCCTAACAATAGGGATATTTTAGTTTTCATTGGCAAATCCTACTCGGCAGGGGAAATTGAATAGTATATCAGGAAATTATAGGGGATGTGCCAAACAAACGAAAAGCAATTCTGCTAGAAATTTTGGCCAAAGTTAAATTGGAATATTTCTTCTTCGTCCGCTGGTTGTCTCCCGTCAGCAGAAGCGCCCCTTGCATTTAACGGTAAACCCGCACTTACAGACAAAGCCCCGAATGGCGACAACCATTCGGCGGATATACCGGTTGAAAATCTAAACTCATTAAAGCTAAAGCGATTGTCTATAGTACCCGCATCAAAAAAAACGCCCATCCGGAGGGACTTCATATCGGACAAAAAAGGCACGGGGAAAAACACTTCGGTGTTGGCAATCATTTTGGTAGAGCCGCCTAGTGGTCTGTTTGGCGTGCCGTCTGCAAGACGATCCCTAGGGCCTAGGGTGTTATTGCGGAAGCCCCGGACAGAACCGGTACCGCCGCCAAAGTAATTTTCAAAAAACGGCAGTTCATCGGTGTCACCATAGCCATCACCATGATCGATTTCACCTAGTAAGCGTAACGTGACATCCGACGATAACGGAAAATAGTGTTGGTGTTTGTAGCCCAATTTGTAATAAGTCAAATCGCTGCCGGGCAAGGAGGTTAAAACGGAAATCCGTTGTTGCCCGCCTTTGGTAGGGAAAATTGCCCGGTTTAAGGTGTCATGCACCCAGCCAATGGTGGGTGCATAGGTGAAGAACCGGTCACCGTATGCGTTAATAAAATCATTGATTTCAATCGACGTGAAATCAGTTGCTGACAAGGATGTGTCCCTAATGTCAAGCCCAAACCGTAATTGGTCGAATTCATCTAACGGAATGCCCATGTCAAAACCGCCACTTAAGATTTTTGTTGAATAACGGGCGATATTGATTTGGCTGGCGTCTCGGTCTGAATACCCGGCATGGTAACCCATGCTAACGCCATCGACAGTGAAGTAAGGGTCAAAAAAACCGAATTGGTAATTGGTAGCAAAACTGCTGTTGTTAAAGGCTAGGTTGATGCGCTTGCCTGAGCCGAACACGTTATCCTGGGAAACGTTGGCGTTGATGATAAGCCCTTGCACCTGGGAAAAGCCGGCACCGGCGGACAAGTTGCCCGAAGCCCGTTCGACGACAGCGTAATTGACGTCGATTTGGTCAGTGGTGCCGGGCACTTGGGTGGTTTCCACGCCCACTGATTCAAAATAGCCCAAACGTTCAAGGCGGGTTTTCGAGCGTTCAATTTTACTGCTGGACGCCCAACTGGACTCCATTTGCCGGATCTCACGCCTGATCACTTCATCGCGGGTCTTGGTATTGCCTTTGATATTGATCTGACGGACGTAAGCGCGTTTGCCCGGGTCAACAAAAAAAGTCATGGCCACCGTTTTATTTTTTTCGTTAATTTCAGGCACCATGTTGACGTTGGCGAACGCATAGCCATCATTGCCCAAACGGTCGGAGATGGCTTTGGAGGTTTCGGTGGCGTTTTTTCTGGAAAATATTTCGCCCGGGCCGACGCTGACCAGTTTGATCAATTCCTCGTGGGGGACGATCAGGTTGCCGGTCAGCTTGACTTTGTCGATGGTATAAATATCGCCTTCCTTGACGTTGATGGTGATGTAAATGTCTTTTTTGTCGGGTGTGATCGCGACTTGTGCGGATTCGATGTTGAAGTTGATATAGCCGCGGTCCAAGTAAAAGGAGCGCAGTGACTCTAGGTCGCCGGACAGTTTCTGCTTGGAATACTGGTCGTCTTTGTTGTAGAACGAAAGCCAGTTGGTGGCGCTCAATTCCAGTGCTGACAACAAGGTCTTGTCGTCGAAGGCGGTATTGCCGATGATGTTGATTTCGTTGATCTTAGCGACCTTGCCCTCGGAGATGTCAATATGGATTCCGACCCGGTTGCGGGTCAGTTCGGTCAC
>DBNZ01000185.1:7463-11782 GCA_002299495.1 Methylococcaceae bacterium UBA659 | reverse complement strand
AAGACTTGGCGGTCAAAGATTTTGCCTTCGGACAGGCCAATTTTGTCCAGCGCCTTTTTCAAATCTTCCTCACTGAGGTCTTTATTGCCTTCAAAGACAATTTTGGCTATTGAGGGCCGTTCCACCACAGAAACAATTAACGAATTGCCTTCCCGTTCCAGCGTGACATCCTTAAAGAAACCGGTTTTGAATAAAGACCTGATGGCGGGCGCCACTTTTTCATCGGTGAAGTTATCCCCGACATTGACGGGCAGGTAGTTAAATACAGTTCCTAAGGATATGCGTTGCAGCCCCCTGACCTGGATGTCGCTAACGATAAATCCTGCAGCGGCATGGACAACAGGCAAAGCCAACAGGCTCAGCCACAATAAGGGTGCGGTAAAAAATCTCATGCGGGAAAGCTTGGTTTTTTTGGGCCAAAAAAGATGGGCGGATTATAGCATAGTAAAGGTTTAGCCTTTGCTTAAGCATGGTGGACGGGGAAGGCTAACACGTCATTGATGCTGTTGCTTCCCGACAACAGCATCAAAACCCTGTCTAGGCCTATGGCCATGCCTGAACAGTTGGGTAGCCCTGATTTTAGGGCGGCCAGCAAGCGCGGGTCTTTGCTGACTACGGGTAGACCCCGTTGCTGCCTGATGGCGTTATCCCTATCAAAACGGCATTCTTGTTCAGTAGGGTCGGTAAGCTCATGGTAGCCGTTGCCTAATTCCATGCCGTTGATGAAAATTTCCACCCGTTCGGTCGTCAATAAGCTCTCTTCGCTTAGTCTGGCCAATGAGGATTGGCAAGCGGGGTAACCATAGACTAGTGCTAAGGCATTGTCACCTAGCCACGGTTGAACTTGATGACTAAACAATAAATCCAGCCACGCTGCCGGGTCATGCCCACAGAGTCCGGCGGCCTCGGGCAACCCGGTGGATTCGGCATGTGCCGAGTATTGGTCAAAATCGAATTCGAATGGGTTCAGGCCGGTGCGGGACATAAAAACATTCTGGTAACTGGAGCGTTCGCTGCAGCCCAAGCCAAAATCAGCAAACAATTCGCTGATCAAAGCATCCACTTCATCCATTAATTGCGGCAAATTAAAATCGACCCGATACCATTCCAGCAAGGTGAACTCAGGGTTGTGGTGGCGCCCCGCTTCGCCATTCCGAAATGCTTTGCAAATCTGGAAAATGGAACCGCCACCCGCCGCCAGCAGTCGTTTCATGGCGAATTCCGGGGAGGTTTGCAAGTACAAAGTTTGTCGGTTCGGCGGCAAATCGTATGCGCTGGTAAAAAAGGACAGTTGCGGGTCCGTGCCGGTTCCCTGGCAAAGCAAGGGTGTCTCCACTTCCAGCACGTCACGTTGGGCAAAAAAACGGCGGATTTTCTGTAGCAGTTGCGCCCTTAGTAGTAACAAATCCTGGCTACAACTAGGCCGCCAATCGGTTTGCACTAGTCTTTGACGCGGGAAATGTATTCTCCGGTGCGGGTGTCCACCTTGATGACTTCGCCTTGTTGCACGAACAACGGCACCCTGACCACCGCGCCAGTCACCAGTTTGGCGGGTTTGCCGCCGCCGCCGGAGGTGTCGCCGCGCACGCCGGGGTCGGTCTCGACGATTTCCAGCTCGACGAAATTGGCAGGTGTGACCGCTAACGGCGTGTCGTTCCATAAGGTGACCGTGCACATGTCTTGGTCTTTCAGCCATTGCGCGGCGTCGCCGACGATTTTTGCGTCCGATTGGTACTGTTCAAACGTATCGTTCACCATAAAATGGCGGAACTCGCCGTCGTTGTAGAGGTATTGCATTTCTACATCGACCACGTCGGCGCCGTCCAATGTATCGCCTGATTTGAAAGTCCGCTCAATGAGCCGGCCGGTTTTTAAGTTTCTGATCTTGACGCGGTTAAACGCCTGGCCTTTGCCGGGTTTGACAAATTCATTTTCGATGATCGCGCAAGGGTCGTTGTCAATCATGACTTTTAACCCAGACCTGAATTCGTTTGTACTGTAAACAGCCATTTTATCCTCAATGTGACACATGAATTAAAAGCAGGCCATTATAATGGACGGTTTATCGCGATAGAAACTATTAATGTCCATTGAACCGCCATTCCCTACCGCTCATCTGCAAGGGTCCGCATCTTGGCAACAACAGCTAAAACATGCGTTTACCGATATGGAAAGCTTATGCGATTACTTGGGGTTAGTGCTGGCCGAGCTGCCGGTCTCAATCGCCGCCAACCGGCAATTTCCTTTGCGGGTGCCGCTCAGCTTTGCCGGGCGCATGGAAAAAGGCAATCCCAATGACCCTTTGTTGCGGCAGGTTTTGCCCATACACGATGAATTAGCGGCCTACCCTGGGTTTACGGATGACCCGGTCGGCGATTTGGCGGCTGCGCGGCAAACCGGTTTGTTGCACAAATATCACGGGCGGGTGTTGTTGATCAATACGGGCGGTTGCGCCATCAATTGCCGGTATTGTTTCCGGCGCAATTTCCCTTATGCGGAACTGCAATTGGGCAAACAGGCCGAGCGGGCGGCGTTAGCTTATGTGGCCGAAAACCTAAGCGTCTCCGAAGTCATTTTCAGCGGCGGCGACCCGTTATTGCTCAGTGACGGACGCCTGTCCCGATTGCTTAGCAAAGTGGCCGCCATCGCCCATGTCAAACGCATCCGTATTCATAGCCGCTTGCCGATTGTGTTGCCTGCCCGCATGACCCGACGGCTGGCAGACGCCCTGCAAGCCAGCGGCAAACAAATTGTCATCGTCATGCATTGCAATCATGCCAACGAACTGGATGAGGAAGTGTTAGCGGGTTGTCGGCGGCTAAGGCCGTATCCGTTTACCTTGCTGAACCAGGCCGTGCTGCTAAAAGGCGTCAATGATGATGCCGTGGCGTTGTCTGAACTAAGCGAGCGGTTATTTGCCTTCGGCATCATGCCCTATTATTTGCATATGCTGGACCGGGCCAAAGGCACAGGCCATTTTGAAGTGCCGGAGGCGACGGCCGTGGCGATATACCGGCAACTGCAAGGTTTGTTGCCGGGTTATTTGCTGCCCAGGTTAGTTAGGGAGCAAGCCGGCGAACGCGCTAAGCAGCCGGTTTTTTAAGGGGTCCCTGGCAAGTCTTAGACGGGGCTGCAGCGCTGCCTTAATTGGCCTAGCATAGTCAAGATCGCCGTTTCTTTGGCCATAATGTCGGCGCACAAACGGAATTGTTTGGTCGCCCGTTGCAGGTTTTGCCCAGGTGCGGCGACCTTAAAATATAGGTCGCCTTGCAGGTAATCGGTGTAAAACCTCAGCCCTAGTTCAAACGCCAGTAAGCGGATGGCGGGATAGAGAAAATCGTAATCACTGGCGGTAAAAAAATGCCGGGCTTCGGTTAAGTAGGTCCCTAAAATGGCTTCGCAAATGTCGAGATCAAAGCTATCTGTTTCTTCTGAATGGCAGCAGGAACGCAGGCAGTCGGCAATATCGCAATGCACCAAACCTGGCTTGACGGTATCAAGGTCAACTAAGCTGATAATTTTCCGGGTTTGGCGGTCGAACAAAAAGTTGTTCAGTTTGGGGTCGCCGTGGGTCACCCGTAGCGGTAACAAACCGTCTTGTTTGGCTTGTTCCAAGACCTCGACAAAAGGTTCAAATCGGGCGATAAAGTCGGCGCAAAAGCGGTCTTGCGGCGTAGCCAGGGAAGCTGCTTGCTGGTAATGGCTTAAGTAACCGGGGGCGATATGGAAACCGGGCAAGGTATCATGCATTAAATCAGGGTCGAGACTGCTCAATAAGCGGTGGAAATGCCCTAAAGCGAAACCTGTTTGTTCGGCATCGGAGATACTGGATAACAGCTCTAGGCTTTCGCTGCCGGTTATGAAGCTTTGCCCCCGCCAAAACTCACCGTTGCCGTCCAAATGGTATGCTGCGCCAACATGGGTGGGCAGTGGTTCAGGGAGGGTCAGGCGCGCCCAGTCAAATTGTTTGACATGCCGGTTCAATACCGTCAGGTTGGCCGAGATCAATTCCGGTTCGAGAAAAACTTGACGGTTAACCCGTTGCAAGACAAATTGGTTAACAGCCGTCGTCACCAAAAAGGTGTCGTTAATAAGGCCATTGCCCAAAGGTTGTAGATGGGTGATGGCGGACTCGGTAAATTGCCCGGCTATTGCAATTAAGTTGTTCAATTTAAAGGTGGATTTGGTCTATGCGTGACCAGGTTAGGGGTGAGTTTTGCGAAATTTTAACGGGTTTCACCAGGAATTAGAAGTTGGCTGAAAAAAGCTTAAATGTAGCCGATGGGTGGCCTACTAATTCATGGTTGTGTGCTGAATGG
>DBNZ01000185.1:0-7063 GCA_002299495.1 Methylococcaceae bacterium UBA659 | reverse complement strand
GCTCCGAAACAGGGCATTGTTAATGTTAGCTAGCGTTATGTTTTTTAGCCTTATTATGCAATGAGATAAAAATCAAGCACGGTATCTACTTAACAATACCCGAAATATTTTGTTAATGTGATAAAAGACAATGACTTATTCAATTATTAAAGTTAGGGGGTAACCGATGGGCCTAGATGTTGAAATCAGCGAATCCGTCCGCGAATATTATGGGCAAGTGCTGCAATCCAGCAATGACCTTAAAACCAGCGCCTGTTGTACGCCGGATGCCATGCCGCGTTACCTGCGGGCATTGCTGTCGGGCGTCCACCCCGAGGTGCAGGGGCGTTTCTACGGCTGTGGTTCGCCGTTGCCGCCCGCTTTGTCAGGTAAGACCGTGCTGGACTTAGGCTGCGGGGCCGGTCGTGATTGCTATTTGCTGTCGCATCTGGTCGGGGCGGAGGGCAGGGTCATCGGTGTCGATATGACCTTAGAGCAACTGGAGGTGGCCATGCGTTACCGCGATTGGCATAGCGCACGCTTGGGCTATGCCAATGTCGAGTTTGTCCATGGCCATATCGAAAATTTGGCGGCTGTCGGCATTGCCGATGGCAGCATTGATGTGGTGGTGTCAAATTGCGTGATTAATTTGTCGCCGGAAAAACCGCAGGTGCTGGCGGAAATATTTCGGGTATTAAAGCCGGGCGGCGAGCTGTATTTTTCCGATGTCTTTGCCGACCGGCGCATCCCGGCGGAGTTGTGCAAGGATCGGGTGTTGTTGGGCGAATGTCTGGGCGGGGCGTGGTACTGGGAAGATTTCCGGCGCATTCTCGACGGTTTAGGTTGCCCCGATGTTAGGGTGGTAAAGGAAAACTTCATCAGTCTTGACGACCCGGAAGTGGCCGCCAAAATTGGCATGGTTAAATTCCGCTCGGTGACGGTTCGGGCTTTCAAAATGCAACTGGAAGACCGCTGCGAAGATTTCGGCCAAGTGGCCTGTTACTTAGGGGGAATCCCCGAGCATCCGCATGCGTTTGACCTGGACGATCATCATCATTTTGAGACCCATCGGCCTTTAAGGGTATGCGGCAATACCGCCGACATGCTGACAGGGAGCCGGTACGCGCCGCATTTTCAAGTCATGGGCGATAAATCCCGGCATTTTGGCTTGTTTGATGGTACGCCGGGGCCACAAGGGGAGTCGGCTGTTGCGGGCGGGTCTTGTTGCTAGGGTTGGTTTGTAGGGTGTTTCTTTGCAGTCAGTCGTGAATTGCGCCGGGGCGGTGCTGGACGTATCTGAGGATTTTCCGCAGTCTTTTGCGCTGGCATGCGTGCACCGCAGACTGTCGAGCACCGCGTGGCGGCTGTTAAAACACGTTCTAAGGCCGCGCTAAATACGGCAGCAAAGCGGGGTGTCAACCGCCATCAAACACAACGGCGCCGAAATAGCTCCCGGGGCTTCAATGAATGGTGGGTTCAAGCGGCCGGGTTATGGGCCGAAACAGTCGGCTCGGCGTTTATGTCAGAAGCTGATGCGTTGTTGATGAGTTGTTTAAACAAGAAGCTTACCGTGATGAGGACCGCCTTTGCGCCGGGTTCCGAAATGTCGGTGCATTGCTTGTTTTTAGCGAACGTGCTATTTCAAAAAAGGGTAGTGGTTAAAATGTGTCGCTAGGGATACCGCCCCTACGATTTTTAATCCGTTCGAATCTGACCTCCACTGCTTATATGAAATAAATCTGCAAACGATTATCTGCTTTGGCCGGGTAAGCCGGGTGAGTTTATTAACGCAGAATGGGCAAGCCGGAATTAACACCTAAATTCTGCGCCCGATGGCGTAAAAAATGATCCATGAGTACCAGCGCCATCATCGCCTCGGCAATCGGCGTGGCGCGGATGCCTACACAAGGGTCGTGTCGGCCTGCGGTGATGACTTCGGTGGCTTGGCCGTGGCTGTTGATGGTGCGGCCAGGCAGGCGCAGGCTGGAGGTGGGCTTTAGCGCAATGCTGGCGATAATGTCTTGGCCGCTGGAAATGCCGCCTAAAATGCCGCCGGCATGGTTGCTTTGGAAGCCTTCGGGGGTGATTTCGTCGCGGAACTTCGTGCCTTTGCTGTTGACGCAGGCGAAGCCGTCGCCGATTTCCACGCCTTTTACGGCGTTGATGCTCATTAGCGCATAGGCGAGTTCGGCATCTAGGCGGTCGAAAATGGGTTCGCCTAAACCGGGTGGCACGTTGTTGGCGATTACGTTGATGCGTGCGCCTATGGATTCGCCTTCTTTCCTTAATGCATCCATGTAGGCTTCTAATGCCGGCACTTTGTCGGCATCAGGGCAGAAGAACGGGTTGCTGTCGATGACGCTCCAATCCAGTTTTGCCACGCTAATCGGCCCTAGTTGCGCCAAATAGCCGCGAATGGTGATGCCTGCTTGCGCGGACAGGTATTTTTTGGCAACCGCGCCGGCGGCCACGCGCATGGCCGTTTCCCGCGCCGAGGAACGCCCCCCGCCCCGGTAGTCGCGGAAGCCGTATTTTTGCTGGTAGGTGTAATCGGCATGGCCGGGGCGGAAGGTGTCGGCGATTTTGTCGTAATCCTTGGAGCGTTGGTCGGTGTTTTCAATCAATAAACCTATCGGGGTGCCGGTGGTTTTGCCTGCAAACACGCCGGACAGGATTTTTACTTCATCGGCTTCGCGCCGTTGCGTGGTATGCCTTGAAGTGCCGGGTTTGCGCCGGTCTAAGTCATGCTGGATGTCGGCCTCGGTCAAGGCCAGGCCAGGCGGGCAGCCGTCGATGATGCAGCCTAAGGCGGGGCCGTGGCTTTCGCCGAAGGTGGTGACGGTGAACAGTTTACCGATGGTGTTTCCAGACATAATCAAACAATGGTGGATAAGAAGGTTTCATGATGGTCGTTAACTTGTGCGGCGGTCAGTAAGAACACGCCATCGCCACCGCGTTCAAAATCCAGCCAGTAAAATGGCACGTCGGGGAGCAGGTCTTGCAAGGTTTGTGCGCTGCTGCCGACTTCCACTACCAAGATGCCTTGTTCGGTAAGGAAATCGTCGGCATCGGCCAAGATACGTAATACCGAATCTAGGCCTGACTCCCCGCCCTTAAAGCCTAAGTCTGGTTCGGCATGGAATTCGGCGGGAAGCTTTCGCCATTCCTCCAAGCTGACATAAGGGGGGTTGCTGACGATGATGTCGTAGCGGTTAGCGGGGAGGTCGCTAAACAAGTCTGATGGGTAGAGGTCGATAATGCTTTCCAGTTGGTGCTTTGCAATATTGATTTCCGCCACCGCTAGGGCGTCTTCGGAAATGTCCGACGCATCGACATCGGCTTCCGGGAAAGCCATGGCACAGGCGATGGCGATACAACCGCTGCCGGTGCATAAATCCAAGATGGATGCCACGTCGTCTTCATAAATCCAAGGCGAAAAGCGTTGTGCGATGAGTTCGGCGATCGGTGACCGCGGTACCAGCGTCCGGTTGTCGACGTAAAATGGCAGTCCGGCAAAAATGGCTTCATGAGTCAAATAAGCCGCGGGTATGCGTTCGTTAATACGACGTTCAACGATGGTTAAGACGGCATTGCGTTCTGGCAGGGTCAGTACGGCATTGAGATAAGTATCGGTCAGGTCATATGGCAGATGCAGGGTATGTAACACTAGGGCCACGGCTTCATCTAAGGCGGTCTGGCTACCATGCCCAAAATGCAGTTGCGCTTGGTTGAAGCGGCTCGTTGCCCAGCGTATGTAATCGCGGGCGGTGGTCAGGGTTGCAATGAGTTCGGGGCTAGGTGTCTGCATGTCGGGGAGTCCGCTGGCTAATATTTTTCGGCTTGTGCGCGTGCTTCTTGGGCGCCTTGGGGGTTGTTTTGCATGTCCCTGGCCTTGGCGATCAGAAGCCAGCTGTGTTTTTTTAATGAGCTGTCGGCGGAGGCCAATAAGGCCGATTTTTTTGCCAAGCCTTCGGCCAGTTTGGGTTTATTTTGCTCTAGCCGCAACAATGCCAGTTTGTAGTATAAGGTTGCGTTACGGGGTTCAATGTGGATGGCGCGTTCTATGGTGGCGGTGGCCGATTCGACATTGCCTTGGCCCGTGCTCTTGTTGGCGGCTAAAACCAGCGCGCCGACGGCCGGGGACAAGGGGCCAAAGTCTTGCAAGGGTTCGAAAGGGGGAGGGGGGAGTATTACAGGCGCAGCCACGTCGGGTATAAAGCTTGGGGAGGGTTCAGAACCCGGTGAAGGGGTTACTTGGGTTGCCTCCTCGCTGGTGTTTTGTTGGGTGCGTTCAAATTCAGCCAGTTCTTGCTCTTGCTCTTGCGACAATAAGCCATTTTCATCCCTGAAAGTAGGCAGGGGTTCCGGTTTGATTTCTAGGGTTTCTATTGCAGGCGCGGTAGGTAATGGCTTAATTTCTATAACCGAACCGCCGTCTTCAGGCAAGCTCTGCCGTACCGTTTCCGGGCTTGGGTAAACGGGTTCAGGGATGGTTCTAGCCCTTGCGCCACCGCCTTGAAAAACCGGCGCCGGCGTCGGTTTTTCAAAAAATTCGGCGCAACCTGCAAGCGCCATCGGCAAACAGACAACAAGGGCAATGCGTTGGAAAGGCATAATGGAGCCGGGTATGTTGTTAAAAAGGTACGTCATCGTCGAAATCGTCATAAGAGGGCGGTGCGGGGGGGGGGGTTCCCGGCGCTTGGTTCGACGGGGAGCCTGGTTTTGCGGGCGGGTTGGACTCGCCATGAAAATCCCCGGTGCCACCGCTGCGGCTGCCGAGCATGTGCATTTCATCCGCTATGATTTCGGTGGTGTAGCGGTCTTGTCCTGCTTGGTCTTGCCATTTGCGGGTTTGCAGGCGCCCTTGAACATAAACTTGGGAGCCTTTTTTTAAGTATTCTCCGGCGATTTCGGCCAAACGGTTAAAAAACACCACCCGATGCCATTCGGTGGCCTCACGCCGTTCACCGTTTTGTTTGTCTTTCCAGCGCCGGGTGGTGGCCAGGCCGATGGTGGTGACGGCACCGCCGCTGGGTATGTAACGGACTTCGGGGTCTGCGCCTAAGTTGCCGATTAATGTGACTTTATTGAGCATAATGTGTCCTGGTTGTGTGGTCGTAGGTGGTCAGCTAAGTGTTACTGTGGGCACAAAAGTGCCGCAGTTATTCCTTGTTATCCCCGGCCCTGACATCAAATTCGATTTTCCAGCGGCTCTCATCTTTTTGCGAGACCGCATGCAATTCCAGGGTGCCTACTTCGGTGACGGCGGCGCATAAGTGCACGGGGACGATTTCACCCGGCCTGCGGTTTTCCTCCGGCAAAGTAATTTCTATTTCGGCCAATTCGGCCAATTCGTCGTCCGTCCAATAATCCAAGCGGACACCAACCCGGTCGTCCCGGCGGGTGTTGGAGGCGAAGAAGCGGAAACGGACTGGCTCGCCAATCACCAGGCCAAATTCGTCGTCCGGCAATTCTTCCCGGGTGCCTTCTTCCATGCCAAACGGGGCGATACATAAGGCTTCTATTTCCGGGGGCAGGCCGGGGACCGCTGGCATGGCGCTCTCGACGCCAACATAGTAGGATGCGGCTGTCCCACCCTTGATGCGAACGCCCCGCCCTTTGCGGACAAAGCCATAATAGGCGGCGCCCCTAGCCACGGCGAGGTCAAGGTTGGCGCCTGCAAGAAGGCGCGCTTCTGGTGCTTGTTCGGCGTTTAACCATGAATTTAATACTTGCATCAGCCGTTCAGCCAACGCATTGGCCTTTAGGACGCCGCCATTGAACAGCACGGCGCTAGGATGCAGGAAGCTGGCGTGTCCGGGCAGGTTGACATCGGCTAAAGCGTCGGTGGCGTTTTGTTGCTTGCTTAGAAAAGCGGCCAAATGCCGGGTGATGGCCGCATCTTGGGCATACGGTAAGCCGACGGTGCGCAGGCCGCTACGCGGACGGCTAATGGTGCGGTCGCTGACGGCGACGAACGGGAAGAAGCCTTCGACTAGGGCCCGGTTCAATTCCTCACGGGTCAGTTCACTACGGAGGGTGCCGCCAACCAGCGACGAACTGCGGCTGGCGATGACCAGCGGCATGGTGTCTATGTCGTGCTGGCTGAACAGTTTTTCTTTGGCTTCGCGGCAACTGTGGGTTAAGGCCTGGACTTGCCACGGTTGCAGGCGTTGGCCTTGTGGTTCCAGTTTCGCTTTGACGGTATAGGCCAAGGCCAAGTCCATGTTGTCGCCGCCAAGCAAGATATGGTCGCCGACCGCGACCCGGGTCAATTCCAAGTTCCCGTCTTGTTGGGTGACGGCAATCAACGACAAGTCGGTGGTGCCGCCGCCGATGTCCACTACCAGGATGATATCGCCGCATCGGGTTTGGTTGCGCCAATCGCCGTGGCTTTGTTCAATCCAGCTATAGACGGCGGCTTGCGGCTCCTCCAGCAAGATGGCCTGGTTTAAGCCAAGGCTGCGGGCGGCTTCGACGGTGAGTTCGCGGGCGGCCGGGTCGAACGAGGCCGGGACGGTGATGACTAAATCTTGTTCGGATAACGGCGCGTTAGGATGCAGGTGCCGCCAGGCGTCGCGCATGTGCTGCAAATAGGCGGCGATGGCTTGGAACGGAGAGACGCGCTCGACTTCATCAGGGGCGTCGGCGGGTAAAATTGCGGCCTTGCAATCGACATCTGCATGGCAAAGCCAACTTTTGGCGCTGGCTACCAGACGGATGGGGGTCTTGCTGCCAAGGTTGCGGGCAATTTCGCCCACTAAAAATTCCGGTCTTGCCGTCCATGGTAAGGCCTTGTCGCCCTCCGTCAATTCGGCCTCATGGGCTTGGTACAGAAATGACGGCAATTGCAAGAGGTTTTCCACGGCGCCCGGTGCGGTCAATTGCGGTATTGCCATGACTTGTTGGGAAAAATCCAGCTCCTCGTGGTGGCTGGCGTCGGCATAGGAAAGTACGCAATGGGTGGTGCCTAAGTCGATGCCGACGGAAAAACGTTTGCCATGATCTTGGCCGGTTGCTGCATCTGGATGTGCGTTTGTTTCTGGCAGGGTTTATATCGGTTCGCCGTGATCGCCCTGCTCTT
>DBNZ01000168.1:5948-8708 GCA_002299495.1 Methylococcaceae bacterium UBA659 | reverse complement strand
TTCTTCAACCGGAAGGCCGGCGCCCCACAGCGTCACCAAATCGCCCGGTTTTGCATGGGGTTGGGAGGACAGGTCGACCGTCACCATGTCCATCGATACTCTGCCGATCAAGGGTACGCGCATGCCGTTGACCAATACTGGCGTACCGGTGCGGGCTGAGCGAGGATAGCCGTCCCCATAGCCAATCGCGACTACGCCCATGGGGGTGGCCTGGCGGCATACCCAACTGCCGCCGTACCCTACGGTGTCCCCTGGTTTTAGATGTTTGACGGCGATCAATCGGGAATACAGCCCCATGACGGGCTTTAAATTGAGTTCCGCCCCTGTGTTTTCAGGAAAAGGGGAGATGCCATACAGGGTGATGCCGGGCCTAACCCACTCGGTTAAGGCGTTGGGCCAGCCGAAAATAGCGGCGGAGTTGGCAACACTGTGCGCTCCCGGAAAACCTGCTACCGTGGCATGGAATAACTGGATTTGCCGTCCAGTCATGGGGTCTTGCAGGTCGTCCGCATTGGCTAAGTGGGTCATGAAGTTCAGGGGCTGATTGACGACGCTGCAGGCCCGTAATTTTTGGTAGGCGGCAGTAAATTCGTCAGCCTTGAAACCTAACCGGTTCATGCCGGTGTCCAGTTTAAGCCAGGCTGAAATTTGGTTTTGTCCAGGTTGTGAGGCAAGGATTTCTATTTGTGGCGCACAATGCACCACGGTATCGAGTTGGTGATGGATTAATCGCCCCAATTCCTCAGCACAGGCGAACCCTTCAAGGACGGCAATCCGGCCGCCAATGCCGGCATCGCGCAGACGTACCGCCTCGTCAACCCGCGCCACCGCAAAGCCATCGGCATCCTGCAAGGCACGCGCCACACGCAAGGCGCCATGCCCGTAACCATTAGCCTTGATCACCGCCATGATTTTCGCGGCGGGCGCTTGCCGCCGGATTGCCGCCAGGTTATGGCGGACAGCGGCGACATCGATAACCGCATAAGCCGCAGCATTCATGACATCACCTTAACATCAGTAATATTCGGATTCGTCATAACGTGGGCCGGCAAAATTTTCAAAGCGGGTGAATTGACCTAGGAACGTCAGCCTGACGGTTCCTAATGGGCCGTTCCGTTGCTTGCCGATAATGATTTCGGCAACGCCTTTGTCCGGGCTGTCTTCGTTATAGACTTCATCCCGGTAAACGAACACGATTAAATCCGCGTCCTGCTCAATCGCCCCGGATTCGCGCAAATCGGACATGACCGGACGCTTGTTGGGCCGTTGTTCCAGGTTCCGGTTCAGCTGCGACAAGGCGACCACCGGCACACGCAATTCCTTGGCCAAGGCTTTCAACGACCTGGAAATGTCGGAAATCTGTTGAACGCGGTTGTCGCCACTGGCGGGCGATTGCATCAATTGCAGGTAATCCAGCACGATCAACCCTAGCTGCCCGTGCTCACGCATCAGGCGGCGGGCGCGGGAGCGCACCTCGGTGGGTGTTAGGGCGGGGGTGTCGTCGATAAACAATTGGGTTTTTTCCAGCAGGGTAACAGCCGAAGTCAAGCGTGGCCATTCGTCATCATCGAGTTTGCCGGTGCGGATTTTATGTTGGTCTATCCGGCCAAGTGAAGACATCATCCGCATCGCTAGGGCTTCGCCGGGCATCTCCATGCTGAATATTGCCACCGGTTGGTCGCCCTTGATGGCGACATTTTCCGCCATATTCATGGCAATACTGGTCTTGCCCATCGACGGCCTGCCGGCCACGATAATCAAATCGGCCGGTTGCAGGCCGGAAGTCATTTGGTCAAAATCAGTGAAGCCGGTGGCCGCGCCGGTGATGTTGCCTTCTTTTTCGAACAGGGTTTCAATCCGTTCCACCGCCTTGGCCAATAACGCCCTGACCGGCTCGAAGCCGCCTTGGCCGCGCTGGCGGTTTTCGGCGATCTTAAACACTTTTTGTTCGGCTAGTTCCAGCAATTCGGCAGTTTCGCGGCCTTCGGGATTAAAGGCGGAATCGGCAATTTCGGTGCCGACGTGGATCAACTGGCGCAAAATCGACCGGTCCCTGACGATACCCGCATAACTGACGATGTTGGCGGCGCTGGGCGTGTCTTTGGCCAGCAAGCTTAAATAGCTCAAACCGCCGGCATTTTCCAATTTGCCGATGGCGCCTAAGGTTTCGGAAATGGTGATGATATCGAACGGTTCCTGTTTTTCGGCCAGTTGTGCAATGGCGCGGAAGATCAAGCGATGATCCTTGCGGTAAAAATCGGCCTCGATAATTTTGTCGGCAACCGCGTCCCAGGTTTGGTTATCCAGCATCAAGCCACCTAAGACGGATTGCTCGGCTTGGATTGAACAGGGCGGAATTTTTAAGGACTCGAAGGCATAGTCGCGTTCGAAAGGATAGGGGTCTGACATGGATAAATTCGTTTGATTAATGGGCGCTCAGTATAGCCGCAGCAACAGGGCAGGCACCAAGACTTAACTTAGAACAAAAGGCTAACTAATTGATTTAAAGTGTGTTAGCTGCGGTTACTGTCGGCAGGTTTAACCAGGCAGGGTTTGGGTCAATATCAGCACTTGCAGGACAACGGCGGCAAACACGCCTGCCAGCACATCATCCAACATAATACCTAGGCCGCCGCTGACGTTCTGGTCTAACCAGCGGATGGGCCAGGGTTTGAGGATGTCGAAACAGCGGAACAAGATAAAGCCGGTCAACAGGGTTTGCCCATTGCACGGCGCAAACCAAAGGGTAATCAAAAGTCC
>DBNZ01000168.1:3001-5568 GCA_002299495.1 Methylococcaceae bacterium UBA659 | reverse complement strand
ATCGTGTTCGCCCAGTTTGTCGGTGGCGATGCCGCAAATCCAAATGCCGGCGACGCTGGCGATGACGGTCAATACGCTGTAAACGATGATATCCGTTTGCATGAACAACCAATACAACGGAATGGCGGCTACCGTGCCTAGGGTGCCGGGGGCAAACCGCGCCAAACCGGAGCCAAATCCGAAAGCCAGAAACAACACGGGGTCGGACAAAATTTGTCGGGCGGTCAGTTTGTTTTGGCCGATGTCTTGGTTAAGAAAAATGTTCATACGCGCTTGCCGTCAAGGTTTGAATGAACCCCGATTTGTCCAGTCGCAAGCCCGGCGCGGGTTCGATAATGCCAATCTTATGGCAACCTTCCGGGATTTTGTCGGCGTCTTTCGGGTTGACGGTAAAACACAATTCGTAATCATCCCCCGCCGTCAGCGGCATGGCCCAGTCGCCGGTGTCGTCGATATAGGCGCGTACGGGTTCTGAAAGCGGTAACGCTTGCCAATCCAGACAGGCCCCGGCTTGGCTTTGTTTTAAAATGTGGCCAAGATCACCGGCCAACCCATCCGAAACATCGATGCAGGCCGTGGCCACGCCGGGTAAAGCCAGACCGGTCGCCACCCTCGGCGTTGGGCGGTGCAAGCGCCGCAAGGGTAAATCAGGAAGGTGGCAAGCATAACCTTGGCAGATTTTTAATCCCAAACCCGCATCACCCAACTGGCCGGTCAGATAAATAAAATCGCCGGGTTTTGCGCCGCTGCGTCGTAAGGCCAGGTTTTGTTTGACCAGTCCCATAGCCTGCACCGTTAAAGTCAACGGGCCTGCGGTGGTGTCCCCGCCGATCAAATCAATGCCGTAGCTTCGGGCTAAGCCCAAAAATCCTTGGCTGAATGCGGCCAGCCAATTTTCATCAACCTTAGGCAGGGTCAATGCCAGGGTTGCTGCAACCGGCTTTGCCCCCATGCTGGCTAAGTCGCTTAAATTGACCGCCAGCAATTTGTGGCCTAGCCAGGCGGGTTCGGCGGCGGCAAAAAAATGCACGTTTTCCACCATCGTGTCGGTGGTCACGGCCAGTTGATAGCCATCCGGGATGGCCAGCAACGCGCAATCATCGCCTATGCCTAAGTGGGTTTCAGGGTTGCGGGGAGGGTCTTGACCGAAAAAACGCTCGATCAAGGAAAATTCCGATAGTGGCATGGTCAACGGTTAATTTTCTTTGTCTGCTGTTCAATAGGGCGTTTTTTCGTGGCAATTTTATCGAGGATGCCATTGACATAGCGATGGCTGCCCTCGGCGCCGAAGCATTTGGCCAGGTTGATGCTTTCATTCAGGACCACGCGGTAGGGCATGTCCAGCCGGTACAAAAGCTCGTAAGCGCCGATCCTTAAGATGGCCTTCTCCACCGGGTCGATGTTATCGACCGGACGGTCGACAAATTCTAAGAGGGCGGCATCAATACTTTCCAGATGCTCAGGGACGCTGTGGAGCAGTTCCTTAAAATAGCTTTTTTGAGCCTCTTTCAGCCATTCCTCTTCAAGGAATTGTTGTTCGATCAAGTTCAGGTTGTGGCCGGCCATTTGCCATTGGTACAGGGCTTGGACGGCGGCTTTGCGAGCGTTGCTGCGGGCGGTGCTCATCTAAAGTTCCAGGTTTTTGAACAGGCTGACCATTTCGATAGCGGACAGGGCCGCCTCGGCGCCTTTATTGCCGGCCTTGGTGCCGGCCCGTTCGATGGCCTGCTCGATGGTGTCGACGGTCAACACGCCAAAACTGACCGGCACGTCGTAGTGCAAGGCAATATGCGCTATGCCTTTTACGCACTCGCCGGCGACATATTCAAAGTGTGGGGTGCCGCCCCGGATAATCGCCCCGATGGCGATGATGGCGTCGTATTTTTTGCTGGCGGCAATGCGCTGCACCACCATCGGCAATTCAAACGCGCCGGGGGCTCTGGCGATATGGATGTCGTCGCGATCGGCTCCGTGGCGGATCAGTGCGTCGATGGCACCGGCTTCCAGTTGTGCGACGATGAAGCTGTTGAAGCGGGAAGCGACAATGCAAAATTTACCGCCTTGGACGGCTAACAAGCCTTCATAAGTTTTAATTGTGGGCATTTTTTCTCGATGGTCGATGGTTTCTCGGAGGATTTTTGGCGATCTAAAAAAGTCACCGAATCACTGCATCTTAAACTAGAACTCAAGTTTAAAAACATTTTACCTTAACATTAAATCTGGTCTTAAGGAAACTAATCAGGCGTTAAGTTTGAAAGCCGCATATTATGCGGTAACACCTAACATCCCGTTTGCCGCACCGAGTGCTGGAGCTTTTGCTGGGATTGACCCGAATCCCCCAAGGCCCAGCCGTGTTGCAAAACATTGGCCTGTTGCAAGGGTTAACGTTAGGTTCCGTGGGCGTTTCATCAAGACACCATCAACGGGTTGAAGAGGGTGGTGGGGCTGGCGTCTATGGCGGCATGACAGTTTTTGGACTACGGTAAATGGGCTTGTTGGCATGTGAACCTAAACCGTCTTCTGGCATACCCTGAAAAGGGCAACAAGTACCCTGAAAAGGGCACAAG
>DBNZ01000168.1:0-2613 GCA_002299495.1 Methylococcaceae bacterium UBA659 | reverse complement strand
AGTACCCTGAAAAGGGCACAAGCCGTACCATCGCGGTTTTATGCCCTTAGGTCGCCGGGTTGGTCGAAGGGCTTATTCAGGGTTTTCATAAATGGGCAAAGCCGATATTTTTGCATCAATTTGACGGGTCAATTCCAGGTAGACTTGGCTATGGACGGATTGATAACGGTTTTGGAATTCTGTTTGCCCCATGTGTTCCGGTAGGCCGGTCGGGTCGGGCATAAAATCCCGATAGTCAAGGGTATTGGCGAGCGTTTGCTGTAATTTGAGCGCGGACTGTTGGGAGACCACGGCCGTTTCTCCCAACCGGGTGCCGGCTTTGTCGGCGGCCAAATCGACAAAGCTAAAACCACTGCCGCCCCGCTGGCTATCGCTGAGTTCTTTTTCTTCACCCAAGACTGAGGCCACCCGGCCGTCAATCGAGGCCGCTAAGGCCGCCGAGGCGATGAAGTGTTGGGCCAGGTCATTCCGTTTGTACAAAAAGGTCGGGTAATACCGGTTGCCGCCGGAACGATGGTGCAAAGTTAATGGGTTCGCGGCCTTGTTGACATATTCGTTGACCGCAAGGATGGCCAGGCGGTTTTCGGTAACTGCAGTCTCCGGGGTGGACCGTTGCCGGGCCAAGGAAAATGCGCCTTGCAGCAATTTGGCCAAGGACAGCCGCCATTTAGGGTCATGCTGGTTGACGATACTTTTGATATGTTTACGGTACGCTGTCAAGGCGCCAGGGTCTTCGGATTGGATGAGGAAACGTTTGGCTTGCACCAAGGTTTCCATGCTGGAAAAGTAGGTGATGGTGATTTTGGTTGGGTCGATCTGGATGTTTTTAATGGGGCGGGTGACCAGGGCCACAGAGTTGTCCAATGAGGAGTGGCGGATGAAGTAATCAATGGCGAAAGCGGCCAGGGCAGGCGGCAATAATAATTTTCCGGCCTTGAACTGGGTGATGGTGGGGAGTGGTTTGCCCTCGACATTGCCAAAGGCAATGGTGGTGTTTAGATATTTGCCCAGGCTGTTCTTGGGCAAGGTCATGGTGACGGTAAATTTAAGCTGGTTTTTCTTCAATGATACGTTGACGGCGCTCTTGCTGTAGCGGTTTAAGAAATAATTGGCCGCCAAGTTCAGGTCCTGTTTGTCCAAGCTAATGGCGCCAATGCTTTCGGGGCGGGTTTTTGACCCTTCCCGTAAAATGCTTTTGGCCCTAGCGATATCATCGTTGCTGAGTTTCCATTCTAAGGGGACATAGGCGGTATCCCCGACGCCAAAAAACACGCTTAGCGCACACACTAAGATGACCAGCGTCAATAAGTACAAAGGCAAGCGCAAAAAATATTTCATCGGCAGGGCGCTTTAGGCAAAAGATAGGGAAAACCCCGCAGCTTTTAGATAATCGGCTTCTTGAGTTAAATCGGCTTGGGTTAAAGGTTGCTGGGCTAGCCAGTTAGCGGGAAATTTCAAGTTAATTTTGTTTTTATTGCATGCTAAAGCAAATTCCGGCATTGGAACTTCATGGCGATTCCGGTGCAACAACACGGCCAAGCGTAAGATGATGCAGAGCAAGGGGGCTTGGGTGCGCCAGGGTGCGGGCAAGTTTTGGAACCGAGTTCTGGAAAACTTGCGCCGGTGGGAGCTGATGACAGTCGCTAATAGGATTTTGTCTTGATTGGAAAAGCCCGCTAGGTCGCCGTATTCGATGATGTAGGCGCTGTGTTTGTGATATTGGCTATGGGCTATATCAAGGCCAATTTCATGCAAAATGGCCGCCCAATCCAGCAGTGACCGGATATTCTTATCATCCGGCAGTGTTTTTGCCGCTATCAATTGCCCCAGCATTTGCCCCGCCGTGTCTTTGATGCGTAACGCATGGGCTTGGTCGGTATGGTAACGCCCGGCCCATTCCCGGACCGTATCGGCGCGGATATCATGGTGGTAAATACGGCCTAGAAGGTCTTGGATCAGGCCTTCGCGCAATGCCCCGTCGGAGACGGTCATTTGTGCTACGCCTAGGCTTAAAAAGGTGGCGTAGGCAATGGCTACGCCCCCTGGAAACACGGGCAAGCGTTCCAAATCGAGGTCAGGCAAGTTGAGTTCGTTAATGTGGTTGTGATAGCCAATATAGCCGACCAATTGTTCTAAGCCGACCAGGGTAATGCCATTGTTGCTCCAGTTTTTTGCCTGCAACACCCTGGCAATGGCCTTAAGGCTTCCTGATGCGCCTATCGCTTGGTCCCAGCGGCTGTTATGGAACTGTCGCCCGAAAGGTTCCAGCTCTTGTGCGGCGAACAGGACGGCGGCATCGAAGGCGGCTTTGGAC
Source organism: Methylococcaceae bacterium UBA659 (assembly GCA_002299495.1). GTDB lineage: Bacteria > Pseudomonadota > Gammaproteobacteria > Methylococcales > Methylomonadaceae > Methylovulum. The sequence continues at coordinate 299 of DBNZ01000168.1, read as the reverse complement.
AATGTGCCGTCCTTAAAAAAACGCTTGCTGACCGAGACGCAGCCCATGTAAAGACTTTCTTTTTCCAACGGCGTGTCGCCCCTACCGATGATATATTCGGTGCTGCCGCCACCGATGTCCATGACCAGCCGTAAATTGCCGTTGCTGGCCAAGCTATGGGCGACTCCCGAGTAGATAAGACGCGCTTCCTCTATGCCAGTGATGATATGGATGGAATGGTTTAAGGCTTGTTCAGCCTTGGCGATAAACTCGTGGGCGTTTTTGGCTGTGCGTAAAGTGTTGGTGCCGACCACTCTTAC
>DBNZ01000031.1:2009-7372 GCA_002299495.1 Methylococcaceae bacterium UBA659 | reverse complement strand
TTTCACTAACGCGCCGCCGCAGCATCATATTCGGCCGGCCTAGCTTCTGTTGACGTTTCATCAAGACACCCTCAACAGGTTATCGTCATTCCGGCATGACGTGATAAAAACAATGTTTAATTTCAATATGCTGAAAAATAAAGAATAAATTTTTCAGCAAAACGCCAACAGAAACCAATCTCCGGTACGCCATAACCGATTTAATTTAATGATGTCATAACAAATTCATTTTGTTTTTTTAGGCTATCCGCTCTTGTAAACCTTGAACCAGGAAACCAACATGAGCATCAATAAAGTGATTTTAGGACTGGGGCTGGCCGCCGCCGCCCTACAACCCGCTTACGCCCGCCTACCCAACGGCATTTCCAGTGGCGACACCACCCAAACCTCAACCGTATTATGGGCGCGCGGCAGCAAAGGCCCGCTCAACTTTAAAGTGAAGGACGGCGGAGAGCTGGTGTTTGACCAATCCGTTAATGTCACCACACCCTTGATCCCCGCGAAAATAACCGTCACCGGCTTGACACCCGGCAAGACCTATAGCTATCAAGTCACCAGCGCGGGCGGCAGAAGCCACACTGGCAGCTTCAAAACCGCAGCCGCCGATGATGCCACCCCGGGCCTAAGTTTTGGCGTATCCGGTGACTGGCGTGGCGAATTAACGCCGTATCCGGCCATCAAAAATGTCCAGCCTAAGAACTTGGACTTCTTCGTCAAATTAGGCGACACCGTCTATGCCGATTACCCAAGCCCGGCCGTACCCTTGGTGCAGGCGGAAACCTTAGGCGAGTACCGCCGTAAAAACCGCGAAGTATACGGCTTCCGCTCCGGCCGCAACTACTTTGCCCGCCTGCAAAGAGACGTTTCTATTTTTGCCACCATAGATGACCACGAAGTCTCGAATGACTTTGCCGGCGGCGCCCCTGTCAGCAGCGACCCCCGGTTTATAGAAACCACCGGCCTGATCAACCAAACATCCTTGTATAACAACGGCATGCAAGCATTTGTTGAATACAACGCAATTGCCGACCAACGCTACCCGGTGGCCGGCAACAGTTTGACCGATGGCCGCCCCGATTTGTACCGTAGCCGCCGCTTTGGCAAGACGGCGTCTTTGCATATTTTGGACGCCCGTTCATTTCGCGACCAAGCCCTAGTCAATGTCACCGACATCACCAGCCCAACGCAAATCGGCGGCTTTATCGCCCAATCGTTCGACATCGGCAAGACCGGCATCCGCACCATGCTGGGCAAACCGCAATTTGACCGCCTAAAAGCGGATTTGTTGGCGGCTCAAACCGACCAGGTCATCTGGAAATTTGTCATGATACCCGAGCCGATCCAAAACTTGGGTGTGCTGGCGGCGGCTGACCGCTACGAAGGCTATGCCGCCGAGCGTTCAGAATTGTTGCGTTTTATCGATGAAAATGGCATTAAAAACGTGGTGTTCGTCGCCGCCGACATCCACGGCACCTTAATCAACGACTTGACCTACCAGCGCCGCGAAGACGTGCAGGCGGCGCTGGCCACCGTAGGCAACCCCTTGGCGGCCCCGCAAATCAAAACTTCGGCGTTTGAAGTCACCACCGGTTCCGTGGCCTTTTATCCGGCCTTCGGCGATGCCGTCCTGGCGTTGGTAGGCTCAATCCCCAACGGGGATCGTTTACTCGGCCAGTTGTTCGCCGCCGTCAGAGTCGCTAATTTGGAGGGTTTCAACGCCTTGCCGATGGCGGTGAAAAATGCCGCCATGGAAGGCTTCATCAACGGTCAATTGAGCCAATTTGGCTATTCAAGGCTAGGTCTTGCCGATAATGACCGGATCAAATCCACAGCGATTGTCCCCGGCAACGCCTTTTTGTTCTCTTTTGGCTGGACTAAGTTCGACATCAACCCGAAAAACCATGCCTTAGATGTCACCACCTACGGCATCACGCCTTACAGCATGGCCGACTTAGTCTCCGATAGCGCCCAAATCATCAACCGTAGACCCGTAGCGCTCAGCCGCTTCCGGGTTTCACCGCAACAGTAATGCCTTAGTTACACAAACAATCGCCTTGTTTTTTCCGGCAAAGCCGCCCTTTGCTTTGCCTGCAGCGTAGCGACTCGTTCAGAGGGCAAAAAAGGGGGCTTAAGCGTTTTTTTCATTCCGATTGCAGGGCTACCCAAAAATTAACCACCGACTTTTACCTTAAAAGCGGTGGTTTTTTTGTGCGAAACCACAAGCCCGACCTGACAACCTTGCCCTTAACATGTGCTAAACAAAGGCCGATTTCCAGCCAGAAACCAACCTACTCGGCATCATCACGGACCAGATAGTGTCCCGATGTAACCGGAGGGCGGAATGCGACGCCTTCGGGGAAAAAATGTTTTGGGTTGTTGGCAATTTCACGCGCCGCCAAAAACTGGGCGTAATAATTGCGTGAAGCGAACCCGAATGCCGGGCCGCTGTAATAATCGACAATACGCATAAAATCAGGACCCATATACCTTTGCGCCCGCTTCATGCCGCCAATGCCATGATTGTATGAGGTTAAGGCCGACGGCCAATCACCGAGAATGTTATAGGCATGGCTGAGATAACGGGCGGCGCCTATAGCGGACGCAAAAGGGTCCATGCGTCGGTCGACTTTATTGCCATCGGGCATAAACGATTGCGCCGCCCCTTTGGTAAATTGCCACATTCCGACCGCACCGGCGGAGGAGCGGGCCGCAGGTTGAAATGAAGATTCCACATGCGGCAAATAAGCCAATTCCTCTGGCAAACCGGCATTGCGGAATATGTCTCTAAACTGCCGGTCATAGCGATTGCTGATTTCCAGGCCGCGTTTGAAGCGTTCGCGGGTTCCGCGCTGCCCCCGCACCCGCTCGCTGGCACCCGGCAACACCGCGCCGATAGACCGGCCGCCACTTTCCATACGGGCAATCAACTGCTGGTCAAAAGGGCTTAACGGGGCGTTATAGCGCATTTTGACCTCCAAATCGGCAACCCTAGATTTCCAATAATCCCGCCTCATATTCATGATATTTTTTTGTTCGCTGGTCAGGCCTTCAGCCACATAGCCGGGTAAGTCCATCACCTCATAAACAACATCCATATAGCGGTTATCGTGGTAAGCGATTTGTGACCGGCGCCATTCCGCATAGGTTTTACGCCAAAATTCTACCGCCGGCTCCAACTCAGAGGGTTTAGGAAACATACCCGAATACGACAGGGGCGGGTAATCCCTTATGGTCGGCTTTGGGTGTGTTGGCTGCCCGATGACGTTGCGTGTATTTTGCGGCGGTGGCTTATCGTGTTTGGCGATCGGGGCTTCGCCGCCACAGCCATTTAGTAGCGCCGCTAGTGCAAACAGGAGTATTTTCAGGAATAGACGTTTCATTGGCTTCTGTTGGGTTGGTTCGGCTTAGCGCTAGTATGGGCCACCCTATTGACCGCTCCCCTTAACTGGCCAAGCCTTAAAAAGGCGCTGATTTCACCTTCAAGCGCGGAACAAACGGGATAATAGTTACATTTTTCCTGTAAAAACCCGTTGACATTGTAACCGGCCATAGCCCTGCTTAGCAAAACCTAGCTAGGGTTTTTATTTAGCATCAATGCCAGAATAAACCCGGGCAACAAGAGAAAACCCGTATCATCCCGCGCCTGCTTACACCCGCTAGGATGATGCGCCAGAACCTCTGCCCCTACCCTTTCCAGCGTCGTTTTCTGGCTAGTGTATTGGCGGCTTTTTGCTCGCGGAGGACCGCTAATTCGGCCAATTCCTGCTCCATCAGCGCCGGGTTTTCCAAACTGATGCGGCCTAAAGCGCCGCTACGCAACTCCGTCAACAAAATCTTAGCAGCCTTATCCAAATCCACCACGCCACCGGCACGCAAGCAACCCCGTTGCTTGCCGATCTGGGTTAAAGCGTCCATGCCCGTCTTTGGGCTTAGCTCAAAAGCGTAACGACCGCTTAAGGCTTCGGGATAATGGCCTAGGAGAAAATCGGCCACAAATAAGGCAACCTCTTCATGGCCGATGGCGGTGTCCTTGATGGCGCCACTGGCTGCTAGGCGATAACCGCTATTTCTATTTTCCAGGTTAGGCCATAACAAACCGGGCGTATCGAATAAAATAATGCCATTGCCTATATCAATGCGTTGGCGGTTTTTGGTGATCGCCGGTTCATTTCCGGTTTTGGCGATGCATCTACCCGCTAGGCTGTTAATTAAAGTCGATTTGCCGACATTAGGGATGCCCATGATCAGTGCGTGCAACAATCTTCCCGTGGCCGCTTTGGAAGGCACCAACTTGTGGCATAATTCTGGCAACTGCCGGGCCTTATCCTGCTGACCAGCCACCATGACCAAGGTTTTTACGCCTTCTCCCTGTTCCCAATACCGCTGCCACTGCGCGACCCCATCCGGGTCGGCCAAGTCATATTTGTTCAGCAATTTGATGCACGGCTTGTCACCCCGCAAAGACGCTAACAAGGGATTTTGGCTACTGAACGGGATGCGGGCATCCAACACCTCTATCAGCAAGTCCACTTCCGGCATAATGGATCTGATGTCTTTGCTGGCCTTGTGCATGTGGCCGGGATACCATTGAATGTGCATAGCCTTGGAAAATTATTGACTGAAAACCGGCTATTCTAAAACACTCTATCGATCACCGACCATTTTCTGGACGCCGTCATGCAAGAAACCACTATCAGAAGCAGTTTTTACGCCTATCTGTCAAGGCTGCGCTGGATCAAGCGCTGGGGGTTAAAACGGAACGCCCATCCGGAAAACGTCATGGAGCATAGCTGGGAGGTCTCGGTGATCGCCCACATCTTAGCGCTGATAAAAAACCGTTATTTTCACGGCAATGTCGACGCCCAGGCCATCGCCACCGCAGCTCTGTACCACGACGTCACCGAAGTTATCACCGGGGACTTGCCGGCCCCGATCAAATATCACTCGGAAGCCATCCGCAGAGCCTACAAACAAATCGAAAAACAGGCGGAAATAGAACTGGTCAACCTACTGCCCGCCGCGTTGAAAGCCGATTTTGAGGCCTTGATCCTCCATGAAAACTTGCCGGAAGAACACCAAAAAATCATTAAGGCCGCCGATAAAATTTCCGCTTACCTCAAGTGCCAGGCAGAGCTAAAAGCCGGCAACGGGGAATTTGAAGTGGCCGCAGGAGTGTTGGTCGAAACCCTGAAAGCTTCGGACCAACCCGAAGTGATTTTCTTTATGCAAGCCTTCGCGCCCAGTTGCAGCCTGACCTTAGATGGCTTGATGAAGACCTATTAACCGCCACCCCGCTGGTTGGCAAGGTGGGGATAGCCTATTTTAGAAGACAAAAGCCTTGTTCACTCGCGAATGCAAGACCC
>DBNZ01000031.1:0-1677 GCA_002299495.1 Methylococcaceae bacterium UBA659 | reverse complement strand
CACAAAACCCAGTATTAGGCTCGTTCGGTTTACGGCAGCTTAGATGACAAGCCCCTAGTGGGTGTGGTCGCACTCGTTCAGGAACGTCAAAATGCTTTCCCGATAATCGTAGTAACGGTCATGCGCCAACAAATCCTTACGGCTACGCGGCCTAGGCAGGTCAATGGCTTGAATTTTGCCGATCTTAGCATGTGGGCCGTTGGTCATCATCACCACGCGGTCGGCCAGCAGGATGGCTTCGTCGACATCATGGGTGACCACGATGGCGGTGACATGGGTGCGCTCCCAGACTTCCATCAACACTTCCTGCAATTCCCATCGGGTCAAGGAATCTAACATGCCGAATGGCTCGTCTAGCAGCAGCAACTTCGGCGACAAGGCGAAAGCGCGGGCGATACCGACCCGTTGTTTCATGCCGTTTGACAAATCACTGGCTTTTTTCTGCAAGGCGTCGCCTAGGCCGACCCGGTTCAGGTAATAGCCGACGATGTCCTTGCGCTCGCCTTTGCCGGCGTGGGGATAGACCCGATCGACCCCGAGCATGACATTTTCAAATGCGGTCAACCACGGGAACAGGCTGGGTGCTTGGAACACCACGCCTTTGTCGGGACCGGCGCCGTCCACCTCGCGGTGGTCGAGGACGATGCCGCCTTCTGAAACCTCGGTCAGCCCCGCCGCCATCGACAACACGGTGGACTTGCCGCAACCGGAATGGCCGATAATGGAGATGAACTCGCCCTTTTTCATGATCATGTCAAAGCCGTCGACCACTTTGACCGTACCGCCGCTAGATTTGGGGTAAGTTTTTGAGACTTGGTAAAACTCCAAGTAGCGGGGATTCTCCAACGCGCTTACCCCTAAAACGGGGGGGACCTCATCCACTTGTCGCCAATTATGGGCGGTATTGGGCTTGACTTTGGGCAGGATAATCTTTTCGGCGGCAGCACTTTGGCCTTTGTCCATGCCTATCGCCATCAGGTATTGGGTGATGTCCGCCCGCAAGCGCTTGAATTCTGGGTCGTGGTTCAACGCGGCGCGGTCGCGTGGACGCGCGAGGGTAACCGGGAAATCCGGCCCGAACGTGGCGTCGGGCCCGGGCTTGAGCGGGATCACCCGGTCCGCCATGTAGATAGCTTCATCGACGTCGTTGGTAATTAAAATGACGGTTTTCTTTTCCTGCCCCCAAAGGCTCAGGATTTCATCTTGCAGATTGCCTCGGGTCAGGGCGTCCAACGCGCTCAGCGGTTCGTCCAACAATAAAATATCGGGGTTGGCGGCCAGCGCCCGCGCCACGTTGACACGCTGGCGCATACCGCCAGATAGCTCCGCCGGACGCTGGTCCATCGCCGCGCCCAAGTTCACCATCCGCACATATTTTTCGGTATGGGCTTTGCGCTCTGCGGCCGACCAATCTTGGAAAATTTGATCGACCGCCAAGGCCACGTTATCAAATACCGTCAACCAAGGCATCAACGAATAGTTTTGGAACACCACGCCGCGGTCGGGACCTGGGCCTACGATCGGTTTGCCCTGTTTCAGCACCTGGCCGCCGTCCGGCTTGACCAGCCCCGCCAACGTCGAAATCAGCGTGGTTTTGCCGCTGCCGGAAAAGCCGACGATGGCGATAAATTCACCGTCCTTGATCGACAAGTTGATGTTTTTCAGGATCGATGAACG
>DBNZ01000158.1:3105-6333 GCA_002299495.1 Methylococcaceae bacterium UBA659 | reverse complement strand
AGTTAATACGGGGGTAAGAAATCGACTAAAATCAAAACTTGGCATTCTACCTTAAATTGCTATAACGAGTTAACCTGGATGTGCTAAGGATTCCCGGGTCGACCAGGTGGCTTCCATTCAACTTTTACCGCCAATGTTTATGCTAGAAAATCTTAGAACCATTCTGATGCGCGATTGGTTGGAACATGATTTGCTGCTTGAAGCAGTATCCATCGAGGCGGCTTCAAGCGACGCCAGCTTCAGGCGTTATTTTCGGGTCTTTACCCCAGACGCCCATTTCATCGTCATGGATGCGCCGCCAGAAAAGGAAAAACTGGATGCCTTTATCAAAATAGCCGGGTTGCTCCGTGACGTCGGCGTCAGGGCGCCGGAAATTTACCGGCAAAACCTTGAAGACGGTTTTTTATTGTTAGAAGATTTTGGCAACCAACACTTTTTGAACCATTCCGATACCATCCCAACGCTTACGTTGTATCAGACGGCATTGGCAAACCTTCTGACCTTACAAACCCATAAGCCGTTTTGCCACATGGGCCTGCCACATTATGATGAGGCCTTGTTAAGGCGTGAACTCGATATTTTTCACACTTGGTTTCTAGGCGAATCCTTAGATTTAGTGATACCCCAGGCTTTATGGGACGAAGTGCAGCGGTTTTTGGTCAGTTCGGCATTGTCGCAACCGTTCACGTTTGTCCATCGTGACTACCATTCGCGTAACCTGATGGTCTTAGCTGACGGCCAGCTGGGGATTTTGGATTTCCAGGATGCGGTGATTGGGCCGGTCACTTACGATTTGGTCTCGCTGCTGCGCGATTGTTATGTGGCTTGGCCGCAACAACAGCAGGATGCTTGGTTGACGGCTTACCGGCAACAACTGCTCGATGCGGGCATCGTCAACTGCGACGCGGGGCTGTTCCGGCAATGGTTTGATTTAATGGGCATGCAACGCCATCTGAAGGCGATCGGTATTTTTACCCGCTTGCATCTTCGTGATGGCAAACCGGGGTATTTGGCGGATATTCCTAGGACGTTCGGCTATGTCACCGGGGTTTGCGCCCGTTATCCACAGTTGGCCGAATTTGGCGAATACTTGAGGGTTGCGGTGCAACCGCAACTGGACGGGGAATTGATGGCATGAAGGCGATGATTTTGGCCGCAGGCCGTGGCGAACGGATGCGCCCGTTGACCGACCATACGCCTAAACCCTTGTTAGAAGCCGCCGATAAGCCGCTGATCGTGCATACCATCGACCAGTTGGTGGGCGCAGGGTTTACCGACATAATCATCAACCACGCCCATCTCGGCCAGCAAATCGAAGAGGCGTTAGGTGACGGGCGGCGGTTCGGCGCCAACATCAGCTACTCGCCGGAAGGCGGACAAGCCTTGGAGACGGCGGGCGGCATCATCAATGCCATGCCGTTGTTGGGCGGCGAGGCATTCCTGGTCGTGAACGGCGACATCGCCACCGATTTCCCGTTCGCAAGCCTACACGGGCGGCAGGTGGATTTGGCGCATCTGGTTCTGGTCACCAATCCCCCGCACCATCCCAACGGCGATTTTGCCCTGGACGGCTTAGGTTTCGTGCTGGAAAACGGCAGCGAACGCTTTACCTTTAGCGGCATCGGTCTCTACTGCCCGGAACTGTTCAAAGGGGTTGAGCCAGGCATCAAAAAATTGGCGCCGATACTACGCCAAGCCATGGCCAGCCAACAGGTGTCGGGTCAGTTGCACCAGGGGTTTTGGATGGACATCGGCACGCCCGGACGTTTGCAGGAGCTAGATCGCCATTATCGGGGACATTAGCCCTATTTGGTAAACTGGATGAATTGTCGGTACGGCGAGTCTTGCTTCCAGGTGAAGGACTCGGTGTAGTAATGCATGAGCGCAAAATAACCTAACAGCCCCAGCGTGACGGCCTTACGGATTTCCACATCGAACAAAGCCACGCCCAGATAATTGACCACTAAGTCACCGTAGGCTTGAAGTAAAAATGCAGCGCCGAAGGACAACAACGGCAACACGATGGCAATGGGTATGTGGCACTTTTTCGCCCAGCGATAAAGCGTGTTTTGTGGCTGTGGTTTATTCTTGTTGAAATCATGCGTCACATAAAACACATAAGCCGTGATGTCATGCACCAATCGGGGAACCAAAATGGCCAAAAAATAATATTGCGTGGCATACAAGTAAAAACTACTGAGTACCAGTAAAGAATTGGCCCACAAAAAACACTGGCTAAAAAACGTGGGGCATAGGCGCTGGTAATAAGTCGTCGCTAGGAGCAAGCCGACACAAAGACCACCTGCCGCTAGATTGACCCATTCGGCTTGGACAGGGGTTAAACTGTTTTTTAAGAAAATACCGACATAAATGGCGAACCCGGCAACAATGCTTAACCACATCAGCACTTGGAAAGCCTGCCCTGGTAAACGGCAAACCCCGCGGGCAATGCCATGTTGCTGCTTAAGCACATGATAAACCGTCCACCCGGCGACGATTAAGTACAATACCTGGTACGGAATGACCAGGCTGCCCAGTCCGAAAAAAACCACGATGGCCAACGACATCCCTAGCAATCGGGTTCGATAGCGTTTTAGATAGTCTTGGTTGCTGGCCAATAAAATGGTGCTGGCCAAAATATGGGGTGTGCCAAACAGGATTTGAAATAGCAGGAAATGACCTGGGCTGCTAGGTAAGGCTTTTTGCAGATAGCCTTGCCAAAACCAACTATCGGCCCATTGTAAGGACAAACAAATGGGGATGATGGCATAGAGGCTTAGCAGCAACCGGAACGAAATGGCCAGTTGTGGGGTTTCCAGTGGGCTTGGAAATGAACAGGAAGATGCGGACATGATGAGTCACCTTTGTTGTCGCCAGTGGGCTGCAATCAAACGATTGGCTCACCGTTTATTTAATATCCGGCCAGTGGTAAAAAACCAGCTCTGTGCTGTCGCTACCATGGCTCCAGACAGGTGATTATAAGCCCAAAAAATTATGGAAATGGGCGGTGTTGAAAATATTTCGGCTAGCATGTAATTTTCGGTCAGATAGCGGGGATGGTTGTTGGGGTTTTTTCTAAACTAACCTCAAAGTGCTTTGATGGACATTCAAGCTGCCTGTAAGGGCGGTTTACTGGGCGTAGAAGGGGGCAGATTTAGTTGCGTCCTCACGGAAAATTCAGGCATAGATTAGATTTAGCGGTTAATCGCATGGATTGAAGTGAAGATA
>DBNZ01000158.1:0-2715 GCA_002299495.1 Methylococcaceae bacterium UBA659 | reverse complement strand
TATGGGTTTGAACTATGCAAAAGCTTACGCGACGATTAATATAATTCCAAAAACCACTAAAATACTGGACTTTGTCCCTAAACACAGCCAATGACGATACCAGAAGCCATTCAAGCCTTGCTTGATAAACAGGACCTGGCCGCCGGCCAAATGCGGGCGGTTATGCGTGCTATCATGACGGGAAATGTCACCGACGCTCAAATCGCCGGGTTTTTGATCGCCTTAAGGTGCAAAGGGGAAAGTATTGACGAAATCGCCGCGGCTGTTGAGGTCATGCGGGAGCTGTCAAGCAAAGTCAATATCCAAGGCGCTCATCTAGTCGACACCTGCGGTACCGGTGGCGATGGCGCCAATACCTTCAACATTTCCACCACCAGCGCTTTCGTGGTTGCGGCGGCCGGGGGGCAAGTGGCAAAACATGGCAACCGTTCCGTGTCCGGCCGATGTGGAAGCGCCGATGTGCTGGAAGCGGCCGGGGTCAATTTAAACCTGTCTTCCGGGCAAGTGGCCCGTTGTGTTGAAACTATCGGCATCGGCTTTTTGTTTGCCCCTAGGCATCATGGGGCGATGAAACATACGATTGGCCCGCGTAAGGAATTAGGGGTCAGGACCTTATTTAATTTGCTGGGGCCGTTGTCCAATCCGGCGTCGGCACCCAACCAGTTGATAGGGGTGTTCGCCAGGCAGTGGCTGGAACCCTTGGCCAAGGTGTTGCAACAACTGGGCAGCCAGCATGTGTTGGTGGTCAATGCCGAAGACGGCCTAGATGAGATAAGCATTGCCTCGCCCTCCACCATCGCTGAGTTGAAACGGGGTGAAATAACCACATATACGATTACGCCTGAGCAATTCGGCATGGCAAGAGCACCGTTGACTGGATTGGCGGTCGACGATGCCGAGTCCAGTTTAAGTTTATTGCTGTCTGCCTTGGACAATGCCCCTGGCGCAGCTAAGGATATTGTCCTGCTTAACGCGGGGGCGGCGATTTACGCGGCCAACCTGGCCGCAACCTTAGCCGAAGGTGTCGACTTAGCGCAACAAGCCATTGCCAGTGGTGCGGCACGAGCAAAGTTCGATGCCTTGGTGTTCTTTTCAAACAATCTAATGGATTCAGCATGACCAACACGCCAGATATGTTACGGGCCATTCTCGATAAAAAAGCCGAAGAGGTCAGTCAGCGTAAACATCATAGGGATGTTGCCTGCCTCCAAGAAATCGCCCAGGGCGTTGAGAAACCTAGGGGATTTGCGAGGACAATAGTGGCCAAAGCGGCCGCCAAACAAGTGGCGGTAATCGCCGAAATTAAAAAGGCATCGCCCAGTCAAGGCGTAATCCGTGAGGATTTTCAACCGGTCACCATCGCCCAAGAGTACGCCATGAATGGGGCGGCTTGTTTGTCGGTATTGACGGATAAGGCGTTTTTCCAAGGCGCCGAGGTGTATTTGCAAATGGTCAGGGAGCGTTGCCCGTTGCCGGTTTTACGCAAAGATTTCATGATTGATGCCTACCAAATCCATGAATCCCGGGCTTTAGGGGCGGATTGCATTTTATTGATTGTCGCCGCCTTAGATGACACTTTGCTGCAAGAATTGGCCGGAACCGCAACAGCCTTGGGCATGGATGTCTTGGTGGAAGTCCATGACGCCGCCGAATTGCGCCGGGCGCTGCGTTTGGACACGCCGTTAATTGGCATCAACAACAGAAACTTACGGACATTTCAGACCGATTTGCAAACCACCTTGGCTATGCTGGAAGAGATGCCGGAAGGCCGTACCGTCATTACCGAAAGCGGCATCCATACCCACGATGATGTGAGCTTAATGCTAGGACACGGGGTTTATGGTTTTTTAGTAGGGGAAGCGTTTATGCGGGCAGAAAGTCCTGGGCAAAAAATGCGGGAATTGTTCTTCAGTAAGGGCTAGGTCAAGGTCATGGCTGACAAAAAAAACATCGTCATCAAGATAAAGCGTCCGAGCCTACGGCCTGACCATGAAATTCAAGGGGTTACGGTAACGCAATGGCATTTTTCCAGGATCGTCATGGCGGTGATACTGTTGCTGGTGGTTTTGGCGGGGCTTTTATGCCTTGTTTTGCATGGCTTAGGTGATGCTGGCCGGCAATCGGCACAAACCCATAACCCTAGAGAAATGCAAGAGGGTAAATCTGCCGCCGAACCCTTCGGCCAGGGATATGGCGGGCAACCCTCAATCAAAGGCGACGACCGGATTCGGCGTACACTTTTTAGGAACATAGGAATTACGCATTGAAAACAGTCTGAAAATCTTGTTTCAAGTGACTCATGGTAGGCATCAGGCTACCGATGAAGCCCGCGATAACCCCGTTGAACAGCTTACGCTGAACCCGTATCGAAAAACAGACCGGCTCAATGACTTGCCGGCAGCCTGCGACGGCGGAATCGGCGGCATCCCCATGAGTGCGATATTAACCTCAGCATCTACTCACGATAGCCAGGTCGCCATTCCTTTAGCCAAGATGAGTGATGTCATGGACGCGGCTTATGATGCGCCGCAGATTCACGAAATCAGCCGCCAATTGGGACATGTTCCCTTGATTGATATCAATCCTCGCCGGAATCAAGCGCTCAAAGAAGACATCACGGCAGAGCACAAGCGTTGTCGATGGGTGGGACATAAAATTGCCGCAGCCATGCGCTATAACGGTGGTTGGTGCACGCGGACACGCAAAGGTCATGTG
>DBNZ01000219.1 GCA_002299495.1 Methylococcaceae bacterium UBA659 | reverse complement strand
GCGACATCTTGTTGGCTTTTGCCGATCTGCTGTAAAAATTTGACCAACTCTTTAGTTTGTAGATGCAGTTGCCCCGAACGCTTAACCGCATCGGGCTGTTCATTTATAAATTTGCGTAACGCTTGCACCACTTCAACGGCAAATTCTTCAAAAGATTGTTGATCCATCTTTTTCAATTTAAAGAAATGGCTGAGTGCGGTCAAAATAGCCAATTGTTTCGTGCTGAACTCGAATCGTCTGATTGATAGCTTGCTGTTTTCATTAAAGGCTTCAGTCAGATTATCGGCAAACGCTGCTTTGCTGTCCGACCAACGCAAACGTTTAACCTCATCGCGCACGGCAACCGCTGCAAATAAAGCTAGGGTACAGGCAGGCAAGCCATAGGGCGGCGCAACCAATTCGTCGCGCAATTCTTTGACTAGAAAAGGCGCTTCGCGCTTACGCAACAATTTATTGTGCAAAAGTTTCAAAATTTCTTGAACGCGGCCTTCGGTTTCATCGATCTTTCTAATATCCCAGCCAGAAGGCCGTTTGATAAATAATTGGTTAACGCCTAACACGCCATCAATCAAAGCCGATTGCTCGCTGGTTTCTTTCTCGCCCAGTAAATCGGTCTGATAGGTTGGGTTAGTAGCAAAATCCAAAATGCGCTCAACGATTTTTTGTACCTTGCTGCTGCCGGTATATTTTTCATCATTGAGCCTGTTCATATTATTGGCGCGGATGGGGATTTCCTGGTCATACAGTCCTTGTATCTTCTTCGCAAGAACGCTACGGAATTCATGCCAGCTATTGCAGGGCAGGTTATTTGTTGTGCCTGCTTGAACAATTTGGCTTTTGCCGCTCGTTAATCCCTCACGTCCATAGAGTACCCGCAAAATTTTCACCAAATCCTGGCGATTTTTTTCCCATTTCGCCGTCAATTGACGGCGCAAATCATCGCTGGCGGTTTTTTCTTTCAGCAACACTTGTAACGCCAAATAACGGCATAACAAACCGCTTAATTTAAAATCCTTGCCTTCAATAGTAACGGATTCAGAACGGATTCCAGCGACCGGCAACCAAAAGTAAATGGGCGCTGCTTTCATCTCCGAAATTCTGGCTTTAACTACCTCTATTTCTTCGGCGTCTTTTGCCAACACCAGGAAAACCTGGGCGCTTACTGTGAGCTTTTCCAGTTTAAGCGAGTTACTAATCGGTGGTGTCAACAAACTGACCTGATATGACCGGACAATGCCGCTAACTGATGGCTCCAAATCATGCACGCCGACCATGGGCAATAAATCGGTCAGCATGTCGGCATGATCCTTAAACAGTGTTTCAGGATTACGCCCGGCAAACAGGTTTAACTTATCCGCAATTAAGCCTTCCACATTGACACCGGAATCGCCTAGCAATAGCCACTCTCCGGTCACGTCGTTTTTCCAGACTAACTCCGCCGCTTTCAGCCAGGCTAAATCCTTGGACAATTCCGTGGCGGCGGACGTATTTGGCTTGGCATCGTATAGCGCGCAAGCTAGAAACAGTTCCGTCGCCTGAAAATTTTCGCCGAGCAGTTGCGCCAGCAATAATAGTTTTAATAGGGCTTGTTTTGCTTGCAATTCCGAAGCGGGCAAATCGGCGGGAATCCTCGCTAAAGCCCGTTGATAGCGCTCCCAATCAGTAGCGGCTTTTTCTTTTAGGTTGTCTGCATAATAATCGGCTAAATTCGGTAACCGGACTAACTCCTTGCAAGACCAGGTTTCAGGTTCAAGTTCTCGCGCTAGAAGCTTATCGGCATTATCTCTGAAAAAGGTTAAGGCGGTACGGTTAGACTGGGCATAATCGGAAAGGGCAAACAGACCCGCAGCCATGACCGGATGCAGTGGATAAACCTCTTTCGGCAGTTCGGCAAGTTGCGTGCCCAACACTTTAAACAGCGGCAATGCCGCACAGCTTTCCAACAATGGTTGCCGGGCTATTTGCATTTGTTGCCAGTGCTGGGCGCCAACTGTTGTCCACGCTTTTTGCATACCCAGCAAATGATAGCCTTCGCTTTCGGCGGCATTCAGTTCAATTTTAAACGGTTTGTTAAATCGTCCTGAAATGGCCTCCAAACGGTTTTTAACCGCTTCGTTCGCTCCGGTTCGGGTAGCGTATTCAACAAACGAAACATGGGTTAGGCCAATAAACACCGTGTGTCCCAGTTTAGGCGCACAGGCTGTTTCGACGAACCGCTGCAAATCCATTATCTCCTGCACGGGATGACGGCGCGGATTGATAATTAAGTCTTCCAAGGCATTGCCAAATTCATCCCAGATCACCAAAATGCCGCCAAAACCGTGTTGCTCGGCTAGGTTTTTACCCGCTTCGTGATAAGCCTCAATAAAGTTTTTGCCACCGTGGCTAACGGGATTAAACACAGCCAGATTACAGACTTTTTCATGCCAACGGATAAACACATCCATAGCCTGCGGCTGATGCTGTTTTAAGCCAGTCCGCATTTCCGCCGTCGTCAAATAATGCTCGGCCAACTGCCATTGTGACAAATCTTCGTTGGCGAGCGTGATATTCCCGGCTGTAATTTCCTCAAAACGCTGTAGGCAAACGTCATATTCCGTTGTCGGTAAAATGGTTTTTGGATCAAGCTTAGGATACCGGGTTAACGCATCGTACAGCCCATCATACAGTTTGGCCGGCAAGGGCGGTGTTTCCGAACCATAGAGCGTG
>DBNZ01000128.1 GCA_002299495.1 Methylococcaceae bacterium UBA659 | reverse complement strand
TGATGTCGGGTAGCAGCAGCCTGATTTTTAGGCTATCGGGCAAGTATTGTTCGAGCTTTACTGCGGCAAGGCTTAATTTAGAGGTGTTCCGGGCCAATAAGGCGGTGAAGACTTCTGGATCCAAGGCCATTTTGTCCAAGGCCGCATTGGTTTGCCTTATGTAAGCTGCGATGCTAAGGGCTGCGCTTCTGGCCACCGCTTTAGCTTCTTGTTCCCTAGCCTTGCCTATATCGGACGCCGATAGCCAATAAACTGCCCCGCCCGCAACCAATATCATCGCGACGGCAAAGCCCGAAAGCCAGGTGAATAGCTTTAACATCTGGGATAAACTCCGTTGATATAGGCCATTGTCAATGCCGTCCGCTATGGCCAAAACCGCCCGTTCCACGGTGGCTTGCGCTGAATTCTGCTACTTGTTGGAATTGTACTTGAGCCACCGGGATAAACACCATTTGCGCTAGCCGTTCACCAATTTGGATGGTGAATGGGGTGTCGCTACGGTTCCAGCACGACACCATGACCTGCCCTTGGTAATCGGAGTCAATCAGCCCGATTAAGTTACCTAAGACAATGCCATGTTTATGTCCTAGCCCGGATCTCGGCATAAGCACGGCGGCTAAATGAGGATCTAGGATGTGAATCGCCAAACCGGTTGGTATGAGTTCGGTTTGGCCGGGTTCAAGAAAAAGGGGTTCGTCGATGCAGGCTCTTAAGTCTAAGCCGGCTGAACCTGGAGTGGCGTATTCAGGGAGAGGGATGGTGTCCCCTAAACGCGGGTCAAGCACTTTTAGTTGAATTTTTTTCATGGAATTTTTCTGAGATCAAAACCAAGAGTTGTGCTGCCAGGCGGTTTTTTTCCATCATTTCAAAATGCGCCTCGCCATCTTGCCAATAAACCTCCAAGGCATTTAGATCGCAGTTGAACCCGCCCCGTTCTTTGCCCACCCAATTTGCGGCGACCATGTCTAGATTTTTTTTTTGCAGTTTAGTCTTAGCGTAAGTTTCCAGATTATGGGTTTCGGCGGCAAAACCCACCGTAAACGGACGCTGGCTTGTAAGATTAGCAACTTC
Source organism: Methylococcaceae bacterium UBA659 (assembly GCA_002299495.1). Taxonomy (GTDB): domain Bacteria; phylum Pseudomonadota; class Gammaproteobacteria; order Methylococcales; family Methylomonadaceae; genus Methylovulum. Next base: position 1,705 of record DBNZ01000128.1, on the reverse strand, counting down.
TGCAAGGATGTCGCGGGTTTTTTGCAAAATAAGTTGTATGCCCCCATCGGTTTTTTTTATTTTTTCTGGCTCTATTGAACACGGGCTAAAGTCAGCGACTGCCGCCGCTCCAATGAAAATATCGCAATTGCGTACCCGCTCCATCACGGCTTGGTACATTTGATCGGCAGTTTCAACAGAGATGCATTGCACATTTGTAGGGGGCGTTAAGCTTGTGGGACCTGAAACCAGGGTGACGTTTGCACCCGCTGCGGCTGCGGCCCTAGCCAGGGCGTAACCCATTTTCCCAGAGCTACGGTTACTGATAAAACGGACCGGGTCAATAGGCTCATGGGTTGGCCCCGCAGTGATCAAGAGCTTGAGTCCCGACAATAGATAGCCCCGCTTAAACGTAATTTGCCCAACGATGGCTTCTGGTTCCGACATCCGGCCCATGCCCGTATCCCCGCAGGCCTGTGCCCCGGTTTCGGGACCAATGATAGTGACACCGTGTTTGAGCAAGGTTTGGATATTGGTTTGGGTTACGGTTTTCATCCACATGGCGTGGTTCATGGCCGGCGCAAGATACACAGGGCAGGTAGCGGCCAAATAGAGCGTGGACAATAAATCGTCGGCTATGCCGCAGCTTAATTTAGCAATACAGTTGGCGGTGGCCGGGGCGATTAAAAGCAAATCCGCCCAACGGGCCAAGTTGATGTGACCCATGGCGTTCTCGGCTTCGGTATCAATACCACCGCATGCCACAGGGTTGCCTGTTATGGCCTGGAAGGTCATAGGGCCGATGAATTGGGCCGCCGTATCCGTCATGACCACCCGGATTTCAAAGTCTTGTTTTGTTAACAACCTGGCCAATTCAGCGGATTTATAGGCCGCAATGCCCCCGCTTACTCCCAGTAAAATATGCTTGATATTAATAAGGGCCACCCAATGGCAAAATTGTGGCTATTATGGCAATTCCAGAAAGAATCTTCTATGCTTAGATTTTATCTTCTTAAGATGGCTATTATCATGGCAATCAAAGATTGGCCGGCTGAACAGCGGCCAAGGGAAAAGCTATTGCAACGCGGTGCGAATTCCCTAACCGATGCTGAACTACTGGCCATTTTTTTACGGACGGGCGTCCGGGGAAAATCCGCAGTCGACTTGGCAATAGAATTGCTTGCTGATTTCGGTTCCTTACGTTCGTTGTTGGATGCGGATATCAATCGTTTTTGTCAAGCTAATGGCCTTGGCACGGCAAAATTCGCGCAATTGCAAGCGGTGTTAGAAATGGCCAGGCGGCATTTTCTGGAAATTTTACAACATGGCAGCGTTTTGGACAGCCCCGACGCCACCCGGGCGTATTTAAGCGCACAATTGCGTGGCTATAACCATGAAGTATTCGCTTGCCTATTTTTGGACAACCAGAACCGAGTTATCCGAATGGAGGAGTTATCGCATGGCACCTTGGACAGCGCCAATGTTTATCCCCGAGAAGTTGCAAAAAAAGCCCTGCACCACAATGCTGCGGCGGTTATCTTTGCACACAACCACCCCTCCGGTATTGCTGAACCTAGCCAAGCTGACAAGGCTATTACCGATAAATTGAAACAGGCCTTGCATTTGTTTGAGATCAGGGTGTTAGATCACTTCATTATAGGCGACGGCCAGCCTTATTCCTTTGCCGAACACGGCTTGGTTTAAACCTGCCGCTTAATGCCATAGC
>DBNZ01000095.1 GCA_002299495.1 Methylococcaceae bacterium UBA659 | reverse complement strand
GGCAATACGCAAAAAGAAATGCGCCTAAAATTTGGTTTGTACGAAGAAACCGGTGTGCAGGAATATTGGCTGGTTTACCCCTACGAACAGGCTGTTTATCAATTTGTGCTCAGCGCAGAGACCGCCAAATACCGGCTCCATGCCATGCACGCCGGCGATGAACTGGCGACGCCCTATTTGTTCCCCGAGTTGTCGATAGACTTAGTGGATGTGTTTGCCGAATAAAGCCATGAACGCCGCCACATCGGGATAAGGCAACACGGCCAAGCGTTTCCTCCAGCAATCTTTCGAGTCCTGGTCGGCTCGCGCCGCAGCTGCGTGAGATGAATTTGTTAAGCCGAACTAACACGACCACCGGCAAGATGAACGAAACCGGCAATAACAAGCCCGATGCTTGTTAGTTAGTGATTTTAATCGCTTGAGCTTACGTTGATGCCAGCAGGCGATTTGCCCCGAACGGCGCGGTCGTGCATGGCCAGATACGCCGCTTCCAAATGGCGGCAAAAACGCCTGGTATCGAATAACGGTGAAGTGCTACGATTTTCGGCCAGTTTACGGCGGATGCCGGTCAATAGCGACGGCGTGGCGGCCAGTTTAAAGGCCAGGTTTTCGTAATCTTCTAAGGTGTCTGTAATCAATTCCGGCAAACCGACGGCGTGCAGCAGGCTGCCGGCCATGCGCGCCGCGAACGCCGCGCCGCTGCAAGTGAGCACCGGCACGCCCGCCCACAGCGCGTCGCTGGCGGTGGTGCCGGCGTTAAAGGGCAGCGTGTCCAAAAACAAATCGGCGGCTTGCAGGCGCGTTAAATGCTCGGCGTAGGGCAGCTTGGGCGCGAAAATCAAGCGTTCCGGGTCTATGCCGCGTTGCCTGGCTTCACGGCGCAGATTATCCGGTACGGCGGGATTCGATGCGACCAGCCACAAAACGCTACCCGGCACTTTAGCCAGCAACCGCATCCAGACGGTAAAAAATTCCGGCGTAATTTTGTAGCTGTTGTTGAACGAGCAAAATACGAAGGCGGATTCGGGCAGGCCGCATTCGGTGCGCGGCGGCAGGTTTTTGGGGAGGTATCGGCCGGCGTCGTTGGCCTGGAAACAATCCGGCATATACACCGGCTTTTCCGCGTAATAATCTTGATAAGCTTCCGGAATCAAATATTGGTCGGCTATGACATAGTCCATGCAGGCCGCGCCCATTGTCGCCGGAAAACCGAGATAATTGATCTGCACCGGCGCCGGCCGATAGGCGAAAATGCCCGGCTTGGCGTGTTTGGTATATCCCATCAAGTCCACGGCGATGTCAATTTCCAAATCGCGCAGCAACTGGGCGATTTCCCGCGCCGACATTCGGCTGGCGTCATGATAGTGGCAAAATGCTCGCCGTAGCCGCAGTCCGGTTGTGCTGTTATCGTCGGCAGCCAAGGAAACGCCGATGGTAACGAAGCGGTTTTTGTCGTGCCGTTCGAACAAGCCCGCCGTTAAATAGGCCACCGCGTGTTCGCGGAAATCGGCCGACACATAAGCCACTCGGATTTTTTCTTGCCCATACCGTTGCCCCGTCCATAACGGCGTTTGCGTGGTCAAACGGTTCTGTCTGGCGTGGCTTTGGGCGCATTGCAGTTGCGCCTTTGCGGAATCGGTCACCGACAAAAAAGCAAACGGCCCGTAACCCGATTTTCCGGCGGCGATGTCCTCGACGATTTTTTCCATGTGTAGTGCATAGCCCCGCCAATCGCATTGCTGCCGCTGCAGGTAAAACAACAAACCGCGTGCTTCCGGATAGTCCGGTTGCAGCGCCAAGGCTTGTCGATAGCAGTCGACGGCTTGCGGCAACTGTCCCAAATCTTGCTTAAGATGGCCTAAATTGGCGAGGGCTTCGGGGTAGTCGGACTTGAGCGCCAACGCCTTCAGGTAGTGCTGTTCGGCTTCGGCGGTTTTTTTCAATTCCCGCAGGGCGTTGGCCAGATTGTTATGGGCTTCGACGTGGTCGGGTTGCAGGGCGATAGCCGCCCGGCAGTTTTTCTCGGCAGCATCTGGAAATTCCAATGCATACAAGACATTACCCAGGTTGCTGTAAGCGTCGGGGGAGTCAGGTTGCAGCTTAATGGCTCGGGCATAATGGGTGCCGGCGGCTTCCAGTTGGCCTTGGGCTTTCAAGGCGACACCGAGGTTGTTGTAAGCCGCCGCGTAATCGGGCTTGCACGAAATCGCTTGCCGGTAGCTGGTGACCGATTCGTCCAAACGGCCTAGCGCGGAAAACGCAATACCTAGGTTGTAATGCGCTTGCGCAAACCCAGGTTTTATTGCCAGCAGTTTTTGGTAATAACCGATCGCTTGATCCAATTCGCCGCGTTGATGGCAATCCATGGCGAGACGGGCGTATTGATCGGCATCGTTGCTCTCCATTGTCCGGCATTAACTCACGTTCGGTCAGTGGCTAAGCAATGCCTGCGCTAACGCCAGCAAAAACGCGTGGTTTTCTTCCGGCTTGCCGATGGTCACCCGCAGGCAATCGGCCAATAGGCCGCCTTGCGGGTTCAGGTTTTTGATCAGCACGCCTTGCCGTTTGATCGAATCAAAAACAGCGTTGGCTAGTCCTTCCGGCGTTTTGAACAGGATGAAATTGGCGGCACTGGGGTAGGCGGTGATGCCGTCCAGGTTTTGCAGCTCGGCGAATACATGGCTGCGCTCGGCGCAAATAGCCTCGGTTTGCTGGTCGAACACGGTTTTATGGCGCAGGGCGAAATTGGCGGTCAATTGCGTCAGGCTGTTGGTGTTGTAAGGCAGGCGGATTTTGTTGAGTTCGCTGATGAGGTCCGGTTGACCGACCAAGTAACCCAAGCGTAACCCCGCCAAGCCCAGCTTGGAGACGGTACGCATCACCAGCAACTGCGGGTAATCGCCTAAACGCTCAAGGAAACTGGTGTTGGCAAACGGTGCGTAAGCCTCGTCGATGATAACCAGACCGGGGGCGGCTTTGATGATGGCAATGATGGCGGCTGGGTCGAATAGGTTTCCGGTCGGGTTGTTGGGGTAGGCGATGAAAATGAGGGCGGGTTTATGTTGTGTGATGGCCGCTAAAATGGCGCTCAAGTCCAGGCTAAAATCATTTGCCGTCAACGGGATACCGTGGTAGTGCAGCCCCAGGCTGTCGCTGATTTGTTTGTACATGACGAAGCCCGGCGCGGGTGCTACGACATGGGCGTTGGGCCGTAAGGCCATCAACAGCATCTGTATGAGTTCGTCGGAACCGTTGCCGAGCAACAGGCCGAAATGGTTGTTTATTTGGTCATGTTGGCGGATGGTTTCGGCAAGTTGCCGTGCTTCCGGGTCGGGATAGCGGTTGATCGGGCAGTCTTTGAGGGTATCCAGCCATTGTTTTTTGAGTTCCTCTGGCCAGCTATAGGGGTTTTCCATTGCGTCCAGTTTGATAAAACCTTGTGGGTCGGGGACGTGGTAGGCAGAAAGGGCCAAGACTTCGGGGCGGAATAATTGGGTCAAAGACAGCATAGAGGTAGGGTTAGCGGATCCGATATTCGGCGGAACGGGCGTGGGCGGTCAGGCTTTCGCCCCTGGCCAATACCGAGGCGATTTTGCCTAAGGTTACAGCCCCGCCCGCCGAGCAGTTAATCAGGCTGCTGCGTTTTTGGAAATCATACACGCCCAGTGGGGATGAGAACCGTGCGGTGCCGGCGGTCGGCAACACATGGTTAGGGCCGGCGCAGTAATCGCCCAAGGCTTCGGCGGTGTAGCGGCCCAGGAAAATGGCCCCGGCGTGGTGGATTTTTTCGCACAGGGCTTCGGGTTCCGCAACGGATAACTCCAAATGTTCGGGCGCGATCAGGTTGGCGATTTCTGCGGCTTGGTCGAGGCTATCAACCTTTATGAATGCGCCACGGCCCTGCAACGAGGCGGCGATAATGTCGCGCCGTTCCATCTCCGGCAATAGTTTATGGATGCTGTTTTCCACCGCTATTAGAAAATCGCCGTCGGGGCTAACCAAAATAGCTTGGGCGTTTTCGTCGTGTTCGGCTTGCGAGAATAAATCCATCGCGATCCAATCGGGGTTGGTTTGGCCGTCGCAGATCACCAGAATTTCCGAAGGCCCCGCGATCATATCGATGCCAACTTGCCCGAACACCAGTTTCTTGGCGGTGGCGACGTAGATATTGCCGGGGCCGACGATTTTGGCGACCTTGGGGACGGTTTCGGTGCCGTAAGCCAAGGCCGCGACGGCCTGCGCGCCGCCGATGGTGAACACGCGGTCGACCCCGGCCAGATAGGCGGCAGCCAGCACGATGGGGTTGGTTTCGCCGCCCGGCGCCGGGCTGACCAT
>DBNZ01000066.1 GCA_002299495.1 Methylococcaceae bacterium UBA659 | reverse complement strand
CCCAATAAAAATGCTGTTTAAACGAATTCGCGGCCTTTTTTCCAACGATCTTTCAATTGATTTGGGTACCGCTAACACCTTGATCTATATGCCGGGGCAAGGCATCGTCTTGAACGAGCCTTCGGTGGTGGCTATCAAGGAGGATAAGATTCGTGGTAATAAAACCATCGTGGCGGTGGGCGCGGATGCTAAAAGGATGCTAGGGCGTACACCCGGCAATATTACGGCAATTCGGCCATTAAAGGACGGGGTTATCGCCGACTTCACTGTGACTGAGCGTATGTTGCGGTATTTCATAGAAAAAGTTCACAAAAGCAAGCTGTTACGGCCGAGTCCGCGGATTTTGATTTGTGTGCCATGCGGTTCCACCCAGGTTGAGCGTCGCGCCATCCGTGAATCGGCTGCGATGGCGGGCGCACGCGAAGTCTATTTGATCGAGGAGCCTATGTCGGCGGCCGTCGGAGCCGGTTTGCCGGTGGATGAGGCCTGCGGTTCGATGGTTTTGGATATTGGCGGCGGCACTTCCGAAGTCGCGGTGATTTCATTGAACGGCATTGTTTATTCCAACTCCGTGCGGATTGGCGGCGACCGTTTCGACGACGCCATCATCAACTATGTGCGCCGCAATTACGGCACCTTGATCGGCGAGGCGACCGCTGAGAAGATTAAACTGGAAATCGGCACCGCTTATCCGGGCAGCGAGGTCAAAGAAATCGAGGTCAAAGGCCGCAACCTGGCCGAAGGTGTGCCGCGCAGCTTTGCCCTGAACAGCAATGAAATTCTGGAAGCCTTGCAGGAACCGCTGTCCGGTATCGTCGGTTCGGTTAGGGTGGCTTTGGAACAAACTCCCCCCGAATTGGGCGCCGACGTTGCTAATCGGGGTATCTATCTGACCGGAGGGGGCGCTTTGTTGAAAGACATAGACCGTTTGTTGGCGGAAGAAACCGGCCTGCCCGTGTTCATCGCCGACGACCCTCTTACCTGTGTCGCCAGGGGAGGGGGGTTGATTTTGGAAATGCTGGATAAAAAAGGCGTGTCCACTTTTTCTTTGGAATAGCCAAACGGCGTCATGGTTTGGTGATGGTTAACAAACCGTCAGTGTAAGAACCCGATACGAGGCACTCGCCATCAAACTGTTATTCGCAACCGGCCCATCAATCAATACCCGTTTACTGGTAGCAGTCCTTGCGGCCACTGCCTTGCTGGTGGCGGAACACCGCAGCCAACAATTAGAGTTTCTCCGCTCTGGCTTGTCGGTTATTACCGATTCATTGAAATATTTGGTTGATTTGCCCTCCGGGTTCGTTAACCAGGCGGCTGATGCTTTCCAATCCTACCTTAGCCTTAAGGCAGAGAACCAAAGGTTGCGTGACGAACAATTAGTCCGGCAAACGCAATTGCTTAAGTTGGAGTCCCTGGAAAAAGAGAATATTAGGCTTAGGGCTTTGTTGGAAAACTCCTTCAAACTTGGCGAGCAAGTGCTCATCGCCGAATTGCTGGCGGTGAACCGTGTGCCCTACGAGCATATTGTCGTGGTCAACAAAGGCACCCGTTTTGGCGTACATCCTCAACAACCGGTAATGGATGCCAATGGGGTGGTCGGGCAAGTGTTCAGGACTTATCCAATGACATCGGAGGTCATGTTGATCACTGACCAAAACCATGCCATTCCGGTGCAAGTCAACAGAAACGGGCTGTTGACCATTGCGGTCGGCAGTGGTCAGATCAATGGCTTGGTGTTGCCTTACTTGCCTAGCAATGCGGATATTCGTCCGGGCGACTTGTTAATCACTTCCGGGTTAGGCGGCACCTTCCCCCAAGGGTATCCCGTCGCCGTGGTGGATGATTTCAATTCCCAGCCTAATAAGCCGTTTGCCAGCATCACGGCTACGCCAACCGCGAAATTAGACCGCAACCGGGAGTTGATGATCGTTTGGAGTAAAACGACGCCCGTGCCATTAACGTCAAAACCCGCCGATGCGGCCGAACCTGTGAATAATCATGAATGACCATTACCATGACAAGTTTTATGGTTTAGGCCTAATCCTCCTGACCATAGTCGCCGCGATGTGCCTGCGCGTTATGCCCTTGCCTGAAGCGGTGGCCGTTTATAATCCGGATTGGGTGTTGTTAGCGCTCATTTATTGGTCGTTGGTCCTGCCCGACCGGGTGGGTATTTTTTATGCTTGGACCTTTGGCCTGTTAACGGATGTGTTGACCGGAAGGATGCTAGGCCAATATGCGTTGGCCTATTCCTTGGTCATTTACATTTGCTTGAAGCTGCATAAGCGCTTGCGCCAGTTCCCGCTTTTCCAACAGGGCTTGTTTGTTTTTTCCTGCCTGCTGCTATCCCAGTTGTTGCTGTTTTTTATCAAAAACCTGCAACATCCAGCCCAATTGCGCGGCACGTTTTGGTTGCCGGTGCTCAGTGGCGCTGTCTGCTGGCCTTTGGTGCATACAGCATTGCGCTTTGTCCGCATCAGTAAGCGTGTTTGAAAGCTATGTCGGACTACTATGCCGTTAAAGACAACGGTGCGGAAAGCCGTATCTTTAACGAACGTCTGGTCGCCGCTTTTATTATCATCGGTGTCTTGACCTCGGCATTAATGGCTCGTCTGATGTATCTGCAAATCGTCGGCCATAAACACTATGCCACGATGGCTAAGGAAAACAGTGTAAAAATCGTGCCGCTGGTGCCCACACGGGGCATTATTTACGACCGCAACGGGAAAATCCTGGCCGATAACACTCCTTCCTACAGCTTGGATATTACCCCCGAGCAAGTCGATGATATGGCCGATACCCTGGGTCGGCTGCAAAAGCTGTTGGATATTCCTCAAGACAAAATTGATGCGTTTAAAAAACAGTACAAACGCCAAAAACGCTTCACGAGTACGCCGTTGCTGATGAACATGGGCGACCTTGAGTTGGCTAAATTCGCCGTGTCGCGGCCTTATTTCCCAGGCGTCGACATCAATACCCATTTGGTCCGTTACTACCCTTACGGAGATTTGGCCGCTCATGTGGTCGGTTATGTCGGCCGCATTAACGAGGACGAGCAAAAACAGTTGCCGGAATCGGAATACCGGGGTTCCACCCATATCGGAAAATTAGGCATAGAGAAAAGCTACGAGGCCGAGCTGCATGGAAAAGCCGGCTACGCGGAAATTGAAACCAATGTGCAGGCCAGGATGCTCGGTACGCTCAGTGAGACTAATTCCGAGCAAGGCGGCAGCCTCTATTTGACTTTGGACATCGATTTGCAAAAAACGGCTTATGATGCGTTGGCGGGCTATAACGGCGCGGTAGTGGCCTTGGAGGTGAAAACCGGGGGGGTGTTGGTGTTGGCCAGCCGCCCGGGGTTTGATCCTAACCCCTTTGTGGTGGGTATCGGCAACGACGCCTACCGGGCGTTGAACGAATCCCAAGACCAGCCTCTGTATAACCGGGCCTTACGCGGGTTGTACCCGCCCGGCTCTACGATAAAACCCTTTATCGCCTTGGCCGGCCTTGAGTATGACGCCATCAATGCCACGCATAAGTTGTATTGTCCTGGGTATTTTCAATTGCCAGGTTCCAGCCACAAATATCGGGATTGGCGCAAGGGGGGGCATGGCTCGGTTGACATGAGCTATGCCATCACCCAATCCTGCGACGTCTATTTTTACCGCTTGGCGTTAAGCTTGGGCATTGACCACTTGCAGGCTTTTTTAAAAAAATTCGGTTTTGGGGACAGCACGGGGATTGACTTGGTCGGGGAAAAATCAGGTTTGTTGCCGTCCCGTGAGTGGAAAGAGGCGCGTAAAAAAAAGCCCTGGTTTCCTGGAGAAACGGTGATCACCGGCATCGGCCAAGGCTATTGGCAGGTTACGCCGTTGCAATTGGCCAGGGCGACGGCAATCTTGGCCAATAAAGGCGAGGTTTTCACGCCTTTTTTAGTGGATAGGATTGTCAACGCACATGCCACTAAACCCGGCTCTGTGGCCAATAAAAGTTCATTATCCTTGGATCCAAAACACTTAAACACCGTTATTGCGGCTATGGTGAACGTAGTCCATAGCCCCCGCGGCACCGCTAAATCAATTGGTTATGGCGTCAATTACCATATTGCCGGGAAGACGGGGACGGCGCAGGTGTTCAATATTAAGCAAAATGCCAAATACGATGAAAAAAGCATAGATTTTAAGCTCCGCGACCATGCCTTATTCATTGCTTTCGCGCCTGCCGACGATCCTAAAATCGCGGTCGCGGTCATTGCCGAAAACGGTGGGCACGGCGGTTCCGTGGCCGCGCCGATTGCCAGCAAGGTCATCCGGCAATATCTAACCAGCGTCCGTACCGAAGCCAGACATGAAGACTGAAACCCGCCCGGAACACTTTGACCCGCCTTCGTTGATCGGCGCCCTGTTACGAAAACTGCATGTCGACATCCCTCTTTTTATTGGTTTGTCGCTGACGGCTTTGTTGAGTTTTGTCATTTTGTACAGCGCCGGCGGCCAAGAAATGGGCATCATCTACCGCCAAGCAATCCGTATTAGCTTGGCGTTTGTGATGATGATCGTTTTGGCCCATGTCAACCCGCACCAATTCAAACGCTATTCGGCCATATTGTTCGGTTTAGGGGTGTTGTTATTGCTTGCCGTGTTGGTCATGGGGCAAATCGGCAAAGGCGCCCAGCGCTGGTTGGACTTGGGGTTTCTCCGCTTCCAACCGTCCGAAATGATAAAAATCACCACGCCCATGATGATCGCCTGGTTTTTGGCTGACCGGCCTTTGCCGCCTAAAACCAGGCAGTTGGCAGGGGCGACTTTGTTAATACTGATCCCCACATTGTTGATTGCCAAGCAGCCAGATTTGGGAACATCGTTGTTGGTGGCCAGTTCCGGAGCCGGGGTGTTGTTTTTTGCCGGTTTGTCCTGGCGTTTGATCCTGTCCATTATCGCGGTCTTATCGGCCTTGACACCGGTGCTCTGGCATTTCATGCGCGACTACCAGCGTGACCGGGTGCTGACGTTTTTAAATCCAGAGGCCGACCCTTTGGGCCGGGGTTATCACATTATCCAATCGAAAATCGCCATTGGTTCGGGCGGTATCTACGGCAAAGGCTGGTTGGGCAGTACCCAATCGGAACTGGAATTCTTGCCGGAAAGCTCGACTGACTTTATCTTTGCCGTGTTTGCCGAGGAGTTTGGGCTGTTTGGCTGTGTTGGCCTGTTAGTTTTATATCTTCTGATTATCGCCCGTTGCCTTTATATCGCAGGACAAGCTCAAGACACCTATTGCAGGTTGTTGGCCGGCAGTTTGGCGTTTACCTTTTTTGTTTATGTGTTTGTCAATATCGGCATGGTCATCGGGGTCTTGCCCGTAGTCGGCGTGCCATTGCCACTGATCAGCTACGGCGGGACTTCCATTGTTACGTTGTTGGCCGGTTTTGGCATCATCATGTCCATCCATACCCATAAAAAACGGTTGTCACGCTAATGCCTCGTATCCAGATGCGCTTTAACCTAAGCATGGCTCTCATCATCGTTTCCAGCCTGTTGTCGGCAGGTTGTGGCGGGGGATTTTCCACCCATGAACCGGTCAGCCATTTCATCAATGCCATGCACAAGCGGCATGGTTTTGATCAAGCTGAATTGCGGCAATTGATGGATGGCGTCGTCGTTAAGGACGATATTCTGGCAAAAATTGCCAAACCGGCCGAAGCGATGCCTTGGTTTAAGTATCGGAAAATTTTTCTGACCACGGAGCGTATTGAAGCAGGCGTGAAATTCTGGCGGGACCATGCCGAAGTTTTAGAAAAAGCCCGGCGCCGATTCGGCGTGCCGCCAGAAATTATTACTGCGGTCATCGGCGTGGAAACTTTTTATGGCAGACACACGGGCAAATACCGGGTGTTGGACGCCTTGTCCACGTTGGCGTTTGCCTACCCGCCGCGCGGCGAATTTTTCCTGTCCGAATTGGAAAATTTTTTGTTGTTATGCCGCGGGCAAAATCTAAACCCGGCCATGCCCCTAGGCTCCTATGCCGGCGCCATGGGTATGCCGCAGTTTATGCCCAGCAGTTTTAGGAGCTATGCCGTTGATTTTGATGGTGACAATAAAATCGATCTTTGGCATAGCAAGGCCGATGTGATTGCCAGCGTCGCCCATTATTTCTACCAGCATCATTGGCGGCCAGGGCAGCCCGTTGCGGTACCGATGACGGCTTTAGACGATTCGTACAAACAAAAACTAAACCAGGGCCTTAAGCCGGATTTAAGATTGGCTGAGCTAGAATCGCTCAACTTAAAAATAACCGCCCCCTTGGCTTTATCTGAAAAGATAAAAATTCTTGAGTTAAATCAAGAGCAAGGCGTGGAATTGTGGGCAGCATTAGAAAATTTCTATAGTCTGACCCGTTATAACCACAGTGCCTTGTATGCCATGGCGGTTTATCAATTAAGCCAATCGATTCTAGCAAAACAGGGCGAAACCTATGAACAAGCTCATAACGACAATTGCAACCATTGCGCTATGCAGTTTTTTTAGCAATGTACTGACCACGCCGGCTGAGGCCAAATCCCGAAAACACCACCGGCACCATCACCATAAAGTCCATCACAAGGTTTATAAACGCCATACCGATCCCCGTCATGGGCTGGCTTCGTGGTACGGGTCAAAATTCCATGGCCGGAAAACCGCCACCGGCGAACGCTACAACATGTACGCCATGACTGCGGCGCATAAGTCACTGCCGTTGAGGTCTTATGTGCAAGTGACTAATCTGAGAAACCATAGGAGCGTGATTGTCCGGATCAACGACAGGGGACCTTACCACGGTAGCCGGGTCATGGATTTATCTTACGCGGCCGCTAAGGAATTGGGTATGAAGAGCGCAGGCACCGCCCCGGTGGAAATCACGCCTATCAGCGAGCTGGTTGCAGTGGCGCAAATGCAAGGGCGGCCTGGTTAAGGAAGGCCGACTCAGCCTATGTTGATACCGTTCGTTTTTCGGCTATTAGCCTAAGAACAGAACGGAATCAAACAGCCCCCACCGTTGGTTTTTTGCTTTGAGCCGCAGCGCAAAACGAAGGGTTTTATTGGGTTTTCCTAATGATCCTTTAGCAAAAACGGTTCTAGGTGAATTCTACATTTACATGGTAAAAGCTAAATTAATTTATTGGCTTGTTGCATACCTCCAACCAAATTGCAGTTTTTTGCAACAATTTTCAGCTTCTGTTCAGTTTTGCTTGTCTATTCTCCTTGCAAATCGTAACAAAACCGCGGTCGATAATCTGGGCAACCGGTTTTGTATTTTTTATGCAACAAAAGCGACAGGGTAAGGTGGACTGATGGCAAGTCAAAATGACGAAACGCAGGGCAATACCAATATAATCGACTCCATGAACAAAGCCTTCGGCAACGGTAGTTTCTATGGGTTGGAATATGTATTGGATGAATTGGAGGATAAGAAATCGTCGTCCCAAAAAAAATTGCGGAAAAAACAAACGATAGATTGGTATGGGTTTTGGGATAAGTACGATTGAATTTTACTCAGACGGTTTGTAATTCGGTTAGCGGCCAACGTGGCCTGGCCAAAATTTCTAGGTTTTGGTGTTGGCCTGCCAGCAAGCGTTGGCAACCTGCATAGGCGATCATGGCGCCATTGTCGGTGCAAAATTCCAGTTTGGGAAAGTGGATTGTTGTCTCTTCGGCATCGGCCATTTGACTGAGAACCGCCCTGATATACTGGTTAGCGCTGACCCCGCCCGCCACAACCAGTCTTTTTATGCGGGTTTGTTGCAAAGCGCGCCGACATTTAATCGCCAATGTCGCAGCTACCGCTGCTTGAAAGGCCAAGGCGACATTGGCCTTGTCTTGTTCGGTCTTAGCGGTGGCGTTAAACGTGTTTAAGCAATAGGTTTTCAGGCCGCTAAAACTAAAATCCAAACCCGGCCTATCCGTCATTGGGCGTGGAAATGAATAGATGGGTTCGCCCCGTTCAGCGAGCAATGCCAGTTTCGGCCCTCCCGGATAGCCTAAACCGAGCAGTTTCGCGGTCTTGTCGAAGGCTTCGCCGGCGGCGTCATCTTGCGACTCACCTAATATCCGGTAATGGCCTAAGCCGTCAACGCGGACCAATAAGGTGTGCCCCCCGGAAATAAGCAAAGCCAGGAAAGGAAATTCAGGTGGGTTGTGGTCCAGCATGGGCGCCAATAAATGCCCTTCCATGTGATGCACGGCCAGCGCGGGGATGCCTAAAGTCCAGGCTAAGCTTTGAGCCGTAGCCGCCCCCACCAGTAATGCCCCCATTAAGCCTGGCCCTGCCGTATAGGCGATCCCGTCAATAGAGTTAAGGTTTAACCCGGATTCCTTGAGGCATTGTTTGATCAAAGGAACCAATTTGCGGACATGGTCGCGTGATGCAAGTTCTGGCACCACGCCACCGTAGTCGCCGTGGATATCGACTTGACTGAATAGGACATGGTGGATAAGGCCTTGTTGGGAATGATAAATGGCGGCTCCAGTGTCATCACAGGAAGTTTCTATGCCTAGAACAAACATTCAGTTTTTGAAATTATCAGAAGTGACGTTATAATCCCTGATTTTTTAAGCCTTTTGGTTTCTCCTAAACCTTTTGCAAATATTAACATAATTGGATCACTTATAATGCCGTCAGTAAAAATTAAAGAAAACGAACCTTTCGATATTGCTATCCGTCGGTTTAAACGTGCTTGTGAAAAAGCGGGTGTTTTAGCCGAAGTTCGCCGCCGCGAGTTTTACGAAAAGCCGACCACGGAACGCAAACGAAAAGGCGCCGCAGCGGTGAAGCGGCATTTGAAGAAATTAGCGCGTGAGCGTTATGCGTTGAAAAACCTCCGTCGTGGTCGTCCCGCACAATAAAGCTATGTCTGAACTGCTGACTGACCGCATCAAAGATGCGATGAAAGCCGCGATGAAAAGCGGCGATAAAGCTAGGTTAGGCGTGATCCGCCTGATGTTGTCCGCCATCAAACAAGTGGAAGTTGACGAAAGGATACAATTGGATGAAAGTCGCACCCTGCAAGTGCTGGATAAGATGCTGAAGCAACGGCGCGAGTCTATCAAGCAATTTGCCGATGCTGGTCGGGACGACCTTGTGGCGATTGAGGAGGCTGAAGTCTTGGTCATACAGGAATTCTTGCCTCAAGCCTTGGCCGATGCCGAAATCAACGCCATGGTCGCCGATGCGATAGCGGAATCGGGCGCCCAATCGGTCAAAGACATGGGCAAAGTAATGGGGTTGTTAAAAACAAAAATGCAAGGCCGTGCCGACATGTCTGTTGTTAGCGATAAAATCAAGGCCGCATTGGCCTAGCCCGTTTTGGCTCGGTGGGGTCATGTCCACTTACAGGAAGATTCCTGACGAATTTATTCAAGAGTTACTGATACGGGTCGATCTGGTTGATTTGATTGACTCGTATGTCCCGTTAAGAAAAACGGGTGCCCATTTTATGGCCCGTTGTCCTTTTCATACCGAAAAAACCCCTAGCTTTTCAGTCAGCCGTGACAAGCAGCTCTATCACTGCTTTGGCTGTGGCGTCGGCGGCAACGCCATCAGTTTTTTAATGGCGTTTAGCCACCTTAGCTTTGTTGAAGCAATCGAGGATTTGGCCACTTTTGTCGGCTTGCCAATCCCGCAATTATCAGTAGGCCCTAAAGCCCCTAATCAACCAGACCTGGCCATTTATTATGCCCTTATGTCACAGGTGGCCGATTTTTTTGCCAATCAATTGCGTACAGCCGATGCAGGGAGGAAGGCCGTCGCTTATTTAAAAAAGCGTGGGCTTTCTGGAGAAATTGCCAAGGAATTTATGCTGGGATACGCTCCCGAGGGCTGGCAGGCCTTGTCCGGTTGGTTTGACAAGGAAGCTCTGCTAGCGGTGGGGATGGTAATAAAAAAAGAAGACGGTGAAGTCTATGACCGTTTTCGGGGTCGACTCATGTTTCCGATCCGCGATAAACGAGGTCGCGTCATTGGTTTCGGGGGGCGGGTTTTAGACGATAGTGTCCCAAAATATCTGAATTCACCGGAAACGGCTTTGTTCCATAAAGCCCAAGAAGTGTATGGCTTATTTGAGTTGCTGCAAAAAAATCCCAAGCCGAAACGAATCTTGCTGGTTGAGGGCTATTTAGATGTCATCTCATTAGCAGAAGCAGGTCTTGACATTGCCGTTGCAGTTTTGGGCACTGCGGTATCGCAAGCGCATATCCACCTTTTATTTCGTTTCAGCTCTGAGCTTGTACTTGGTTTTGATGGCGACCGCGCCGGTCAAGAGGCGGCTTGGCGGGCGGTCGATGCGGTTTTCCCAAATCTTAAGGAAGGCAGACGGGTTAGGATCATGATCTTGCCCTTAGGTGATGACCCGGATTCGTTGGTGCGCGCAGAAGGTGTCGATAGCTTTATAAGCCGAATGGACGCCTCCCAGGCTTTATCGGATTACTTTTTTGAGCGGCTAAAGGCCGGGTGCGCCAGCCTTACCGAAGTTGAGGGCAGGGCTGGCCTAGTAAGCCAAGCCAAGCCGTACCTGGAAAAAATCCCAAACGGTATCTATAAGGACATGATGTACGACCGGTTGTCCAAGCTGGCACAATTTGCCGAATCAACAAACCCGGGCGATAAAGCGGCGCTAGCGCCAAAGTTTTCTAGTGGGAACAAAATGTCCAGCCGGACGCATTACGCTGACCCGCCCCAGCCAATTCAGCGCAAGGTACTTGCATTGCTGGTACAAAACCCTACATTGGCTAAGCTGATTGAGGAAAAAGACATTGATTGGGATGATTTGGTATTTGCAGGCGCTGACAAATTTAAGGCTATCCTTCAAGCGGTTCTCGACAAAAAGCCTGTCACCACGGCCCTGTTGCTTGAACACTTTCGTGATAAACCGGATGAAAAGATTGTCCGGAAACTGGCCGAGATGGATTTTCAATTGGGAGACGGTATTGACGCGGAGTTCAATGACGCCCTTGATAACTTGGTAAGCGTTAACAATCAATTAAAACTTGACCGGCTTTGGGCCAAGCAAAAAACAGAAGGCGGGCTTGGGCCCGACGATCTGAAAAGCTTTCAGCGCTTATTGAAATTAAAGCGAGGGAAATTTTTTTAAAAAAACAGGATCAGTTCCATTATAATGGTCTGTTATGCGCGGACAGCTTAGAGTGTGTTCATTGGAGACAAGATGAATCAAGAACAACAGCAATACCAACTTAAGCAATTAATTGCCAAAGGTAAAATCCAGGGGTACTTGACTTATGCCGAAGTTAACGATCATCTGCCGGGAGATATTGTTGATCCTGAACAAATAGAAGACTTTATTGCGATGATCAACGATATGGGCATTCAAGTCCATGAGACTGCCCCGGATGAAGATTCGTTGATCAGTGACGCGGCGGCGGTTACCAGTGATGATGAAGATGCCGAGGAAGTAGCGGCGCTGGCCTCGGTCGATAGTGAGTTTGGCCGCACCACCGATCCTGTACGCATGTATATGCGGGAAATGGGTTCGGTTGAATTGCTGACCCGTGCGGATGAGTTGAAAATCGCCAAACGTATTGAAGAAGGCCAGCAGCAGTTGATTAAAGCCATATCCCGTTCCTATGTCGTGGTGCAAGATTTTTTACATGCATTTGACCATATTTCTGGCGAGGAAGGCGGGATTCGTCTGACTGACTTAATATCCGGCTTTGCCGATTTATCAGAACCGGGAGAAATGGTCAGCCCCCAAGTCGCAACGGCAACGGCTGAAACAACCGATGGTACGGCTACTGAAGCCGGATCCGATGACGATTTAAAGGAACTGAATTTTGCAGAAATCCAAGAAAAAATTGAGAACTTACGCAGCCAATTGGATGTGGCATCGGAGGCCATAAAAAAATTTGGTTATGTCAGTGAACAAACCGAAGAGGCGTTTGAAAAGCTTGCCGGATTGTTCATGGAATTTAAATGGAACCCCCAGTACCTAAAAAAACTAACCGGAATCATCCCTGAAGGCATCAATCAAGTCCGTGAGCAGGAAAGATTTATCCTTGAAACCTTCCTTAAGCACACCGGAGTGGACCGTAAGGAATTCATAGACTCCTTTGTAGGAAATGAATCGGACCCTAGGTGGTTGGATCAATATCTTGAATCAAGCCATCCTTATCACGAACAGTTGCAAGTTCTTGAAAAAGAGCTGAGGAAAGCGCAAAAGACCTTGGCTGATATTGAGGCTAAATTTGGTTTGACCGTTAGCGGCATAAAAGACATTAACCGACGTATGTCTATCGGTGAAGCTAAGGCTAGGAGGGCAAAGAAGGAAATGATCGAAGCCAACTTGCGGTTGGTTATCTCAATTGCCAAAAAATACACCAACCGGGGCTTGCAATTCCTTGATTTGATTCAGGAAGGCAATATCGGATTGATGAAAGCCGTGGATAAATTTGAATATCGCCGGGGTTATAAGTTTTCGACTTATGCAACCTGGTGGATACGCCAAGCCATTACCCGTTCGATAGCCGACCAGGCCAGGACGATCCGGATACCGGTGCACATGATCGAGACGATCAACAAGCTGAACCGCATATCCAGGCAAATCCTACAGGAACAAGGCCGTGAGGCGACGCCCGAAGAACTGGCCGAACGCATGGAAATGCCTGAAGACAAAGTCCGTAAGGTCTTGAAAATCGCCAAAGAACCGATTTCTATGGAAACGCCTATTGGTGATGATGAAGATTCTCATTTGGGGGATTTTATCGAGGATGGTAAAGTACTGTCCCCTGTGGAAGCGGCGACTATTGCCGGATTACGTGAATCTACCCAACATGTGTTGGCGGGCTTGACGGCTAGGGAAGCGAAAGTCTTGCGTATGCGGTTTGGCATCAATATGAACACCGACCATACCTTGGAAGAAGTGGGCAAACAATTTGATGTCACCCGTGAGCGCATCCGTCAGATTGAGGCTAAGGCCTTAAGAAAATTAAGGCATCCGTCTAGGTCTGAACAGCTCAGATGTTTTTTGGACAATGATTAAAAACACAAGGGGCCATTAGCTCAGTTGGTTAGAGCGTCCGACTCATAATCGGCAGGTCGTAGGTTCAAGTCCTACATGGCCCACCACATCTCGAAGGCTGCAAATGCAGCCTTTTGTCTATTCAGGTTTTTATGTTTTAGAGGGTTGTTAGCATGAGCAAAAGCTTCATCTTTACATCAGAGTCGGTGTCCGAAGGCCATCCCGATAAAGTGGCCGACCAAATTTCTGACGCAGTATTGGATGCCTTATTAGAGCAAGACCCTAAATCACGGGTGGCTTGTGAGACTTTGGTGAAAACCGGCATGGTGGTGTTGGCGGGTGAAATCACCACAAACGCTTGGGTGGATTTGGAAGCCTTGGTGCGTAAGGTGGTTTGTGGTATCGGTTATGATCACGGCGACATTGGCTTTGATGGCCAAAGCTGCGCGGTGCTCAATGCCATCGGCAAGCAATCGGCCGATATTGCGATGGGTGTCGATGAGTCTTCTGACCATGAACAAGGCGCCGGCGACCAAGGTTTGATGTTTGGCTATGCCACCAATGAAACCGACGTGTTGATGCCGGCCCCAATTACTTATTCGCATTTGTTGGTCAAACGCCAATCTGAAGTCAGGAAAAATCATAGCTTGCCGTGGCTACGCCCGGATGCGAAAAGCCAGATCACGTTCCGATACGAAGACAGCAAACCGGTCGCCATCGACGCCGTGGTGTTGTCCACCCAGCATTCACCAGAAATCTCGGCAAAAGCCCTGCATGAAGCCGTTATGGATGACATCATCCTGCATGTGTTGCCAAGAGAATGGTTGCACAAAGACACTAAATATTTCATCAACCCGACCGGGCAGTTCATTATCGGCGGTCCAGTCGGGGATTGTGGCTTGACTGGCCGGAAAATCATAGTGGACACCTACGGCGGTATGGCGCGTCATGGCGGCGGGGCTTTCTCCGGCAAGGACCCGTCCAAGGTCGACCGTTCCGCCGCCTACATGGCGCGTTATGTGGCAAAGAACATCGTGGCGGCGGGTTTGGCCGAGCGATGTGAAATCCAGGTTTCTTATGCTATTGGCGTGGCCGAACCCACGTCCATCAGCGTGGAAACGTTCGGCACCGGTAAAATCAGCGAAGACCGTTTAGTGGTGATTATTCGCAGACTTTTCGATTTAAGGCCGAAGGGCTTGATTGCTCAATTAGATTTGTTGCGCCCGATTTATCAACCCACCGCCGCTTACGGCCATTTTGGCCGGACTGAGGCGATGTTCACTTGGGAAAAAACCGACAAGGTGGACGCATTGCGAGATGCGGCCGGCCTTTAACTGAAGCCATTGGAGCCGAAATGAGACAAACCGATTATAAAGTAGCCGATCTTGCCCTGACCGATTGGGGGCGTAAAGAGATCAATATAGCCGAAACAGAAATGCCGGGCTTGATGGCTTTGCGTGCAGAATACCAGGCAGAACAGCCGTTAAAAGGCGCCCGGATAGCCGGCTGCCTGCACATGACCATCCAGACCGCCGTGTTGATCGAAACCCTAACCGCGTTGGGGGCGGAAGTGCGTTGGTCATCCTGCAATATTTTTTCCACCCAAGACCATGCCGCAGCGGCCATGGCCGCCGCCGGGATTCCGGTATTTGCCTGGAAAGGCGAAACCGAAGCCGAGGCGGAATGGTGTATTGAGCAAACTATCCTAGGCCCAAATGGATGGCGGCCCAACATGATATTGGATGATGGCGGCGACCTCACCAACATGATGCACGATAACTTTCCGGAATTGATGACTGATGTCAGGGGGTTGTCGGAGGAAACCACCACCGGTGTCCTGCGCCTGACTGAGCGGGTCGCTAAAGGCACCCTGAAAGTACCCGCCTTTAATGTCAATGACTCCGTCACCAAGTCTAAATTCGATAACTTATACGGATGCCGTGAATCATTGGTGGACGGCATTAAGCGTGCGACGGATGTCATGATTGCCGGCAAAATTGCCGTGGTTTGTGGCTACGGCGATGTCGGCAAAGGTTGCGCCCAATCGCTTCGGGGCTTGGGGGCAGCCGTTTGGATTACTGAAATTGACCCGATTTGCGCCCTACAAGCGGCAATGGAAGGCTACCGCGTGGTGACCATGGATGAAGCGGCGCCCCTAGCCAATATCTTCGTGACCGCTACCGGCAATGTCAATGTCATCACCCATGGACACATGCAAGCGATGAGAGACCAGGCCATTATCTGCAACATCGGCCATTTCGACTCTGAAATCGACATGGCCTCGTTGCGCCAACACCCATGGGAAAACATCAAGCCTCAAGTTGACCATGTCATTTTCCCGGACGGCAAGCGCCTCATCGTGTTGGCGGAAGGCCGTTTGGTCAATCTAGGTTGTGCGACCGGCCATCCCAGCTTTGTGATGTCCAATTCCTTCACCAACCAAGTGTTGGCGCAAATAGAGCTGTGGCAAAATACCGGCCAATACGAGAAAAACGTTTATGTGTTGCCGAAAAAACTGGACGAAAAAGTCGCCAGATTACACCTAGGCCAGATCGGCGCCAAATTGACGGTAATGACTGAGGAGCAAGCCAGGTACATCAACGTACCTGTGGACGGGCCTTTTAAACCTGGGCATTATCGTTATTAACCCAACCCATTTAGGTTTTTATCGCCATTATAGATGGCCTCCTATACGGCAATGCGCTTCAACTTGAATAAACCTTGGCGGGGAAGCAGATGACCATTGCATATGGGCTTTTGAACAGGCTCAACTGCTCCGGTCGGGTACGTTTTCGGCCTTTGACTTGGGGCATCTTGCAGAGGCAATCGAAGACGTGGAAAACAGTGAGCAACCTGAACTGGCAAGCCGCATGGCGGTTTTGTTGTCCATTTGCTGAAATGGCAATTTCAGACGGAACGCCAAAACAATAGCTGGCGATTGACCATAAGTGTAAGTGAACACAGAAAGGCAATCTTGCGCCGTTTGCATTAAGATTCCCAGTTTAAAATCCGTGTTGCAAGATGATGATTGGTGGGATGACGTATGGCTGGATGCCAGGTTAATGGCGGAACTAGGAAACGGGAGCCCCTTTTTCTAGTTCCCCCCCCCCTCTTGTCCGTGGTCAGCACCATTCCTCCAAGACTACTGGTTTCCCTAAGGCTAAGCAAAACATGCAATCGCAAAAAAAATACCCACGACTCATTAGCTTTGAATTTTATCCCCCCAAAACCGAAGAAGGGGAAGCGGGCTTAAAGGTTGTCCAGGAACAACTGGCAAAATTAAACCCTGATTTTTTCTCGGTGACTTTTGGCGCCGCGGGATCCACCCGCGACAAAACCCTCACCACCGTTGTCGAGATACAAACCGCCGGGGTATCGGCCGCCCCGCATTTGTCTTGTATCGGCTCCACGAAGGCCAATATCCGGGCCATATTAAACGCATATATTGACAATGGAATCAGTAAGGTCGTGGCTTTGCGGGGAGATTTGCCCTCCGGGATGTTGTCGGTCGGAGAATTCAGGTATGCCAATGAACTGGTCGGGTTTATCCGCCAGGAAACCGGCGGCCACTTCGAAATTCATGTCGCCGCCTATCCGGAAGCACATCCCCAGTCGCTGAGTGCCCGTGAGGATTTAAAAAACTTTAAACGTAAGGTCGAAGCAGGGGCCAATGCCGCCATCACCCAGTATTTTTATAATGCCGAGGCCTATTTTTATTTCGTTGATGCCTGCGAAAAATTGGGTTTGGACATTCCCATTGTCCCCGGCATCATGCCGATTACCCAATACACGCAGTTATACCGTTTTTCTGAGATGTGCGGGGCCGATATTCCCCGTTGGCTGCGGAAACGGCTGGAAAATTTTGGTGATGACCGGGTAGCCATACAAGCATTTGGTTTGGACGTGGTTAGTAACCTATGCCAACGGCTGTTGGATTATGGGGCGCCCGGCTTGCATTTTTATACTATGAACCAAGCGGCACCGACGTTGGCGATTTTAGAAAACTTAAAGTTTCCCGGCGCATCGGGCGGTGTTTGCCAAAATTAGCCGGGTTGGGCGTACTTTGACATGATTAATTACATTCTCCGCCGCTGCGTTTACTCGATCCCATTGTTGCTGGGCGTCAATATCCTTACTTTTGTGCTGTTTTTTGTGGTCAACAGCCCCGATGACATGGCGCGTATGCACTTGGGGCAGAAACATGTCACCGCACAGGCCATCGATAACTGGAAGCGCCAACGTGGCTATGACTTGCCCTTATTGTGGAATAACGCAGCCGAGGGTCAAGGCAAGTTCACTAACACCCTCTTTTTCGAAAAATCTATCGGCTTGTTCTGGTTCCAGTTTGGTGTGTCCGATAGTGGCCGGAATATCGGCGCGGACATTCGGGAACGGGCATTGCCCAGCCTAGCTCTGGCCTTGCCAACCTTCGTCATTGGCTTGCTGGTGAATATCAGTTTCGCTTTGCTGATGGTGCTGTTCCGCAACAGTTATCTGGAATATGCCGGGCTGGTTGTGTGTGTGGTGTTGATGTCGGTGTCGTCCTTGTTTTACATCATCGGTGGGCAATTTTTGTTCGGTAAAACCCTAAACCTAGTTCCCATTTCTGGTTATGACGATGGCTTGGCGTCAATCAAATTCCTGATTTTGCCCGTATTAATCGGGGTGTTTTCGGGTGTGGGCGCGGGGGTTCGTTGGTACCGGACTCTGTTTCTGGAAGAAATCGGCAAAGATTATGTCCGCACCGCCCGGGCCAAGGGTTTAACCGAAACCGCCACTGTGTTCCGTCATGTCCTACGCAACGCCATGATTCCCATTTTGACCGGTGTGGTGGTGGTATTGCCGTTGCTGTTCATGGGCAGTTTGATTATGGAATCGTTTTTCAGCATACCCGGTTTGGGTAGTTACACCATTGACGCCATCAACAGCCAAGATTTCGCCATTGTCCGGTCGATGGTGTTTTTAGGTTCGGTGCTGTATGTTTTTGGGTTGTTGTTAACCGACATTTCATACACCTTAGCGGATCCAAGGGTCAGGTTGTCCTGATGGATGGCCGCGATAGCCTTCTTTATCTTGCCGCCACCCGCGCGTGGTTGTCTGCTGTCGTAATTGGTCTCAACCTTTGTCCGTTTGCACGGCGGGAATGGGAGCGCGGCGCCATCGCTTTCCATGTCATCCACGAAACCGCCGTTGCCGCCTGCCTGCAACGGTTGATTGACGAATGCGACCGGCTTGATTCTAAGCCTTTTATCGAAACCAGCCTGTTGATTTACAGCAAGGCCTTTGCCCGTTTCGGTGATTATTTGGATTTTTTGGAATTAGCGGAAGCGTTGTTGTATGAGCAAGGCTACGAAGGCGTTTACCAGCTCGCCAGTTTTCATCCCGGCTACTGTTTTGAAGGCGCGGAACAGGATGACCCCGCCAATTTTACCAACCGTTCACCTTATCCCATGCTGCACTTGCTGCGTGAGGACGGCATCGCACACGCCGTTGCCGCGTATCCGCAGCCGGAACTTATCCCGCAGCGGAATCAGGAATTGACCCGCAAGCTGGGGCTGACCAAGATGCGGGCACTTTTAGCGGCGTGTTCCGATCACCAAAATTAAAAAATTGCTTGATTTACCGCAGTGGTAAATCGCTTTTTTCTAGCCGTTATTCTTTACTGCTATTGTTGTCAGTGGTTGCGTTTTCGGCAGCAGCAGGGGCTTCGACGGCATCTTCTTCAGGCTTTGGTTTTAGCGACGCTAAAAGCTCATCGAACCAGGCTTGCTTGACGGCATTGGCCAAGTCTGGGTCGTCCCGCATGGTGTCGGGTTCAGGCAGTTGGCCGTGGTCGCGGGCTTCTTCAAGGGCTTTTTGGCAGGCGGACAGGTCATTTCCCAACGCATGGATGCAGGCCAAATTATAAGAAGCGGTGGCTTTTTGGATACGGTTGGCGGTTTCAAATTGTCGTTTGGCATGCACATAAAGCGGGTCATCGGCTTTGGCGCTCTGCAAACGGGCCAGCTCCATGTAGGCGACGCCGCCATCGATGGCCGCAGCTAGATAATGGGGGTTGATCAATAGGCAAAATGCGAATTTATTGATGGCGTCCTGGAGCAGCGCGGCGGCTTCGGCGCCGGTTTTGGTTTTGGCTTGATGCAATAAGGCGAAACCCCAGTTATACAAAGTGTCCGCCCGCAGCGGGTCGTCCTGTAACACTTCCGCGTAATTCTGGTAAGCGGATTTGAACAAACCATCGGCGGTTGCCCCTTCGTTTTTTCGGGCTTGTTGGGTTTTTTTGATGGATTCGTTCAGTTTGTTGCGCTTGGTGAATGATGCTAACAAAGACATGTGCTTGAGCCTCCTAGGTGTTTAAATGGTTGGGCGGCATAAGGTAACAGCAGTAGCTGCATGGGTGGCGGTCAGATTCGAGCGGGTTAAAAACCGTAGCCCCCGCTGCTACGGTCACATTTTAACCGCTATCGGTGCATGATGTAATGCCCTGGTTTAGTTACAAACGTTGAAAAAAGCCCGGGGTCGAAGCTATCTGGAGCGTGCCGGTTTCCTTCCTTTGCTTGCAGCTTTGCCATTTCCCGCCGCCGGTCTGCCGTAATTGGCGGCGATTTGTTTCTTATGCCGGAAATCTTTCTTGCCGCCGCTTGGATTAGGCGCGCTTTTCTTCGGCGCATCCATCACTTTTAGCGACACCTGTGCATAACCGGTGTCGGCCACCCTGGGGATTTCCTGTTTCAGCAGTTTCTCTATCGCCGCCAGCAAATGGGCTTCATCCGGGCAGACCAGCGAGATGGCGGCGCCCGATGACCCGGCGCGACCGGTGCGGCCTATGCGGTGGACATAATCCTCCGCTACTTGGGGCAAGTCGTAATTTACCACATGCGGCAATTCGTCGATATCGATGCCGCGGGCGGCGATGTCGGTGGCGACCAGTGCGGTGACTTGACCCGTCTTAAAAAACTCCAGGGCGCGGATGCGGGCGCCTTGGCTTTTGTCGCCATGCAAGGCAGCGGAGCGGACGCCGTCGGCGACCAGTTGCTTGGCCAGACGGTCGGCACCGTGTTTGGTGCGGACGAACACCAACACTTGCTGCCAGTTGTTGTGGCCGATCAGGTAGGACAGCAGTTCCCGTTTGTGGTCGCGGGGGATGCCGTAAACCAGTTGACTGATCAGCTCGGCGGTGGCGTTCTGCCGGGCGACCGCGATATGGGCGGGGTTGTCCAGCAATTGGTTGGCTAAGGTTTTGATCTCATCGCTAAAGGTCGCCGAAAATAACAGGTTTTGCCGCCGCTTCGGCAGTGCCGCCATGATTCTCTTCACATCGGGCAAAAAGCCCATGTCCAGCATCCGGTCGGCTTCGTCCAAGACCAGTATCTCCACCTTGCTTAAGTTGACGGTGCGCTGGTGGATGTGGTCTAGCAAACGGCCTGGGGTGGCGACCAGGATGTCGCGCCCGTGGCTGAGGTTGCGGATTTGGTTGTTGATGCTGACCCCGCCGGTGACGGCGTCGCCTTTCAGCGGCAAATGGCTGCCGTAGGTTTTAACGCTCTCCAACACTTGCAAGGCCAGTTCCCGCGTCGGCGTCAGAATCAAGGCCCGGATTGGCGGCGGTTTACGACCGGCGTCGAAATCTTTGGCCAACAATTGCAGCAAGGGCAGAGTGAAGCCGGCGGTCTTGCCGGTGCCGGTTTGCGCGGCGGCCAGTACGTCACGGCCTGCTAGGATGACCGGGATGGCCTGTTCTTGTATGGGGGTGGGGGTATCATAGCCTTGTTCGGCTATAGCTTTAAGCAACGGTGCGGATAAACCGAGTGGTTCAAATGACATGGAAAACCTCTAAAGATGCCAGCCTTGTGGGCTGGCAGGAATGAAAAATGGGTTGTTAATGGGGTCGGAGCAACTATTGGCGCCCTGTTCAGGGCGGGGAACCTACGGTTATTACGGTGTTGTACGGTGGGCAGGGCTTAACCGCCGGTCATGTTCATGTGGCGGAGGATCACCGGTTGTTCATGAAGGTTGAATTCGTGTTTTTCTGGTTTGATCGCCATCGCTGCAATGATGGCTTGTTTCAGCAACGCGCCGTCGTCGTCTGGGTGCGATCTGATGATGTGTTTTAAGTCAACCGAATGCTCATGGCCTAAGCACAGTAGCAGACGGCCTTCGACGGTCAGCCGGACGCGGTTGCAGCGGCTGCAAAAATTGTCGCTATGCGGCGATATAAAGCCGACCAAGCTTTGGCTGCCAGCCAGTCGGTAGTAGTTAGACGGGCCGCCGGTTTTTTCAGGGCTGGCTATTAGGTTAAAGCGATGGGCAAGGTCGGCTTTGATTTGCCTGCTGGAGTAATACGCCTCGGCCCGGTCGTGCTGGTTGACCACCCCTAACGGCATTTCTTCGATAAAACTGATGTCGATGCCGTGGTCGACGGCAAACTGCACCAAATCGCAGGCTTCCAGATGGTTGCGGTGCTTCAGGATCACCGCGTTGATTTTTATCCGTTCAAAACCGGCCGTCTTGGCGGCGGCGATGCCGCGCAGCACTTGCGCTAGGTCTCCGGTTCGGGTGATGGCCTTAAATTTTTCGGCATCCAACGTATCTAGGCTGATGTTAAGGCGGGTTACCCCGGCGGCTTTGAGCGGTACAGCCAAGCTTTCCAATTGCGAACCGTTGGTGGTCATCACCAGTTCCTTCAGCCCGGGGAGCTGGCCGAGTCCTGCCAACAAGCCCAGCGCACCCTTCCTGACCAAAGGCTCGCCGCCGGTCACCCGGATTTTTTTCACGCCCAGTTCAACGAACGCCTTTGCCATGAAAAATAGTTCTTCCAATGACAAAATTTGGCTGCGTGGCAAAAACACCATGTCTTCCGCCATGCAATACAGGCAACGGAAGTCGCACCGGTCAGTGATGGATATACGCAGGTAATCGATGATTCTGCCGAACCGGTCGATCAAGCGCGGCGTGGGGAGTGTTGTCATGGAAATGTAAAAAAGCTTGACCTGGCATAATAACACAGATATCCCGCATTATGAAATGGCTGGCCCGTTTTGTTTTTAGGGGATGTCCGCATCCTGTTTAATGCGCCGTCATGGCGGCTTGCTATGCCGG
>DBNZ01000154.1 GCA_002299495.1 Methylococcaceae bacterium UBA659 | reverse complement strand
AATACTCTTTATAACGTCCAACAAATCAAAGAGCTGGAGCGTTTGGCTATACACGATTATGGTCTGTCGGGTTTTGAGCTAATGTCTAGGGCGGGTTATCAACTTTTTGAGTGCATACAAGAGCGGTTTCCTAATGCCGGGACGCTGGCTATTTTTTCAGGCGCCGGAAACAATGCGGGAGATGGTTATGTCCTCGCCAGCATGGCCTTAGCGGCCGGTTGGGGGGTGTCGGTTTACAGTGTCTGTGACACGCAGTTGTTGACGGGCGACGCCTTGCTGGCCTACCAAGGTTTTATTGCCGCCGGCGGGGGGGTCAGGCGGTTCCAGGCCGATTTGTTTATCAAGGCTGAGGTGTTTGTCGATGCCTTATTGGGGACGGGTTTAAACCGGGAGGTCAGCGGCAATTACGCGGCCGCTATCGCTTACATTAACAATGCTCAAACCCAAAAGATTGCCGTTGATATCCCCTCCGGTCTTAACGCCGACACGGGTTCGGTTATGGGCATGGCGGTGCAGGCGGATTGCACCTTGACCTTTATCGGTTTGAAATGCGGGTTATTCACCGGCCAAGCGGCGGATTACTGCGGCACCCTTTTTTATGCTTCATTGGCCGTCCCTAAGCCATTGTTTTTGAAAGTTCCTTCAACACTGAGAAGGATAACTCATGAAGCCTTCCCTAAGCGTAAGCGTGCCGCCCATAAAGGCCATTTCGGCCATGTTTTGGTGATCGGCGGCGAGCAAGGTTTTTCCGGTGCGGCCAGAATGGCCGGCGAGGCGGCGTTAAGGGTTGGCGCCGGTCTAGTCAGTGTGGCGACTAGGGCCAGCCATGCCGGTTTAATCAATATCAACCAACCTGAGCTAATGGTCCACGGCGTTGATAATGCCTCGGATATTGAGCGCTTGCTTGCCAAAGCCACGGTCATTGTCATAGGCCCTGGCTTAGGCCAAAGCTCGTGGGCCGGGGATTTATTAATGCTGGCGTCACAATCCGGCAAGGCCATGGTTATCGATGCGGATGCTTTAAACATGATGGCTACGTTAGCGCGGGGGCGGCCAAGCAAAATTGATGGGCGACATATCCTAACGCCCCATGTCGGGGAAGCCGCTAGGTTATTGAAATGCACTAACGAGAAAATCAGCGGGGACCGCTTTGCCGCCGTCTCGCGGTTACAACAACAGTACGGCGGGGTTTGTGTGTTAAAAGGCGCGGGTACTTTAATAGCCGACGGGCAGTCCACCGTCGTGGTTAACACCGGCAATCCAGGCATGGCCGGTGGCGGCATGGGGGATGTTTTATCC
This sequence comes from Methylococcaceae bacterium UBA659, assembly GCA_002299495.1. Classification (GTDB taxonomy): domain Bacteria; phylum Pseudomonadota; class Gammaproteobacteria; order Methylococcales; family Methylomonadaceae; genus Methylovulum. The sequence continues at coordinate 5,710 of DBNZ01000154.1, read as the reverse complement.
GGCGTCATAGGCGGTTTGGCCGCACAAGGGTTGCCATTGCCGCTGGCCGCACAAGAAGGCGTTTTTATTCATGGCTTGGCCGCCGATTTGTCGGCTCAGGAAAACGGTGAAAGAGGGTTGTTGGCCAGTGACTTGTTGCCTTATTTGCGGAAATTGGTCAATACATGAAACGCTTGTTGAGGGATGCCGACCAAACGGAACAGTTCGGGGCCGGGTTATGCGGACGGTTGCCAACAAAATGCGTGGTATTTTTATACGGGGATTTAGGCGCGGGAAAAACTACCTTAGTGCGCGGTTACTTACGAGGTCTAGGCTATTTAGGGTCGGTAAAAAGCCCAACCTATACCTTGGTCGAAAGTTATGCTGTCGACCATAAGGTCATTCATCATTTTGACCTTTATCGTCTTAATGACCCGGCAGAATTGGAATGGATGGGGGTAGGTGATTATTTTGACCACGATGCCATTTGTTTTGTTGAATGGCCTGATAACGGCTTGGGTTTTTTGCCCAAGCCCGATTGCGTCATCACCTTAAGCCACGCCGGGGAAAACCGGTTGCTTGAAGTGAATCCATAAAAACATAGCCCTGACCGGAGTTTTATCGCATCAGTTTATTGCCTTTTGCTGACGGTTTCTGGATTCAAGCTGCGCTAATAGTGCGGGCAAGACAATCATACTGCATATGAGCATCGCTAAAATGCCGATGCTCAGCATGACACCCATGCTGGCCATGCCTTGATGGGGTGAGGCCGCAAGGTTGCCAAAGCCGCTAATATTGGTTAAGGCGCTTAGGATCACCGCCAGCGCCGTGCTGGTATGAAGGAGGATGCCATCTTTGGGCGGGGCGGTACGGAAGCGGTGCACCATATGGATGCAGTTGTCCACCCCCATGCCAAACACTAACGGCAGGCCAATGATGTTGGCGAAATTGAAATGCAGCCCTGCCAACGAGACAGCGGCTCCGGTCAGCAACGAGGCCAGCAGCAGGGGGATCAATACCAATAAAACGTCAACTTTCTTTTCCATGGTCAAAAACAGGATCAAAGCAATTGCCACGATGGCATAACCAAAGGCTTGCAAAAATGCCTGGACGACCGCTTCGCTGGATGCCACAAACGACACCGGGACGCCAGTGGCATGGGGTGCAATTTGATGCACTTGTGCAACGAATCGTCTCAATGCTTCTGGGTCGTGCAAGTCTTCTTTTGGCCGGATTTCAATGCGTTGAATGCCATCCGCGGTGACCCAACGGTCACGAAATTCAGCTGGCAAGTTTTCAAGGCTCACTGGGCCGGCCTTGAGTGCGTCCGTCAGTTGTTGCAACTGACCGCCCAAGGACCCAAGCAAAATTTGGGAAACCCGTTGCAATGATTTTGTGCGGTCTGGCTCAGGAAAAGCTTGTATGCTCTCCACCAAGCGGGCCAATTGCCCTGCTAGGCGGAACCCGGCGGTCGCATCGGGAGCCTCGGGATTGGCGGCCAGATAAACGGAGAGGGTGGCCAAAAATTCCCTTAATGCCGCCGCTTCTTCAGCGCTGCTAGGTGGCGGTTTGGCCTGATTATGGGTCAATTGCGGGCCTAAGATTAAAGCTAATTGGTCAATGATGGCTAACTTTTCGTCCTGGTCTTTTGGGACAAAATCGTTCAAGGTCAACACTTTGTCAACTGCCGGCAATTTTTCCAATGTTAATTTCAGGTCATGGGCGGCTTCGGGGCTGTTCACGAGAACGGCTAATGACCAAGGTGACTTCCGGCTATCCTGGAGCAATTCGCGGAAAGTACGGACTGATTCGGCGGTAGGGTCTTGTAAGTTAAGGGGGTTCTGGTCAAAGCTAGCGGATCTCAATTGTATGCCCGCCAATACCGCAATGATGGCGCAAGCGATTAGGACGCTTCTGGAATGCCGTAACGGAAAAGTCAGGAATCCTTCGAGATAAGGAGGTAATCGGGCGTGGCTAACATGGGATCCAAGATGGGGGGTAGGGCGGCGCAGGCTAAGAAAAGCCGGTAGGATGGCCAGCGTGACTATCAGGCTGATAAACATTCCTGCCCCTGAGATGATACCCAGTTCCGCAACGCCGCGGTAACTGGTAGGGATGAAGCAGAAAAAACCAATGGCCGTGGTGAGGGTGCCAATTTCCAATGAACCGCCCACATGGCGGACCGCACGTTTTAAGGCGCTACGATGATTTTCCGCCCTGGCCGCCAGTTCCCGGTAACGCAAGCTGAGATAGATGGCATAGTCCGCTCCGATACCGATATACATCACCGAAAAAGCTACGGATATCAAGTTAAGTTCCCCTAGTGCCAACGCCGCGAAGGCAGCCGTGAAGATCAAGCCTAACACTAAGCCTATTTGCACGGTGAAAACCAGGAACAAGGAGCGTAGCCCGACCAACATCACCAAGCTCACCCCTAGGAATGAACCCACGCTCGCCTTTTGCGCCCCTACGCTGGCGCTTTTTAGTTCGTCGATCGACAAGGCGGCGGCACCACTTAACCGCATCGTCACGCCGTGGTCGGCTAGATGAAGCTCAGTGCCGATTTTTCTGATGGAGGCTATCAAATCCTCACCCGGGGTGAGGGTTTTGTATTCAATCTTCGGCATCACTTCTATCAACACTCGTTTATCCTCTGCCGTAGAATCAGTGCCCCGCATCACTTCAACCCAGGATAACGGCGTAGCGTTACCATCTAGGTAGGCATCCATCGCCTTAGCAAGGTGGTCGAAGATGTTACCGAAATCCAAATTTAGATCATTTCGCTCTTCCAAGGCGCGGCCTAACAAGTTAAAAGTGCCACGGATGCTTTGGTCGCCGGCGACTTCGGCTAGAAACGGTTGGATTTTAGCCAGGTTGTCGGAGGTTTTTTCAAGCTCTTCGATGTCTTCGTAGAGCAAACCATTTTCGCGGAAAAAACTTTTCCCGGGTGGGTAAAAAACCCATTTCAACTGGTCGGATTCATTGCTAAGCCTACGATATAAGCGTTTGGCCGCATCGCGGGCAAGGTCTTCTGTTGGCGCATCCAGGACAATGACAATGGAGTCTTTAAATTGCGGAAAAGCCCGTTCATAAGCGAGCTTGTCCTGACGCCAGGGCAATTCATCAGAGAACATATTGCCGGGGTAGGTATTAATACGGAGGTTGTTGACCGTGTAATATAATGCGCCCGCAGCGGCCAAAATTGAGATGGCGATGACCAGTACCGCATGACGCATCGAAAAATAAAACCAGCGGGATAAAAGTTGGTCAATCCGTGTCCGCAACCGTATTTTTTTAGTGATCAAAATCGCTCCTGCCAAAAGACAAATTCTTATGTATTGATACGGAGGTTTCCCAGCCGTCGAAACAACAAAATTGTCGCATGTTTCCTTACCCGCTCCTACTCCCAACACGCCTAAGCAGCCCATGTTAGAACTTATAACCAGCCATCCTGAACTCCTTGTCCGTGTCCTCACCATGTTGTCGCTTGGAGGGTTGTTAATGGCGATTGGCTTGCGCCTGGAATTATCGGCCGTTGCTGCAGCAATCCGTCAAAGCCGTTTGGTTTTGATTTTGCTGCTTAATTTTATGGTCGTACCCGCCGTGGTTTCCATTCTGGTCCGGAGTTTTGAACTGCCGATGGAATTGGCCATTGGTATGCTCCTGCTGGCGGCCGCGCCGTTCGCGCCGGTGGTGCCGGTGTTCGTTAAGATGGCCGGGGGGGATTTGGCGTTAGCCGCCGGGTTGACGGCAATATTTCCGGTCTTTTCCACGTTCCTTACCCCTTTGGTTTGCGAGGCAAGCCTGATGGGATTGGCGGATGGCGATAAGCTCCCATTCCATCCCTGGGACATATTGGCGGTGCTGATGGGAACGGTCACCCTGCCGTTGTTGATGGGGATGGTTTTGCGTCAGGCTTTGCCGCACATGGCAAACAAGACCCTTCGGCCTATGGAGGTGATGGCCGAGATTACCGGCGCGGTTTCCCTAGCCTTTGTCAGCTATGTCGAATTCGGTGACATTCTCGCCATAGGATGGAAACCCTTGTTGGCTATGGCTTTGGCGGGCGAATTGTCATTCCTGTTAGGCCTGGCTTTGGGCGGAAACCGGCCAGGCGGGCGGCAAGTCATCGCCTTTGGCACCGCCAACCGGAACATAGCATTAGCATTGTTGATTGCCGTGGACGGGTTCGTCGGAACGCCGGTATTGGGGGCGGTTGTCGCCAATGGTTTGCTGCTGATTTTCTTGGGGCTGTTACATGTAGGATGTTATCGTTTTGCAGCGGTGGCGAAGCCGGCAAACGCCTGTTAAGGAAGCCCTGACACTTTGGTTCCGTTCTTGGTTCGATAAATCCAACATGCGCGCAATCAAATACTTAGCGTTCGTATGGACGCCCATGCGCGAAGGGCTTAGTCAAAAGCCCCTTAACCCGATGAAGCGGCAAAGCCATAGGCTTCCAAAACCGGAGCCAGTTCGGTTGCTAGCCATTCATTGGTTAGGCCAAATTCCTCTAGCGAGTATTGGTGTTTGCTTTTAAACCCCCCCTGCCGACGGGTGATTTCTTCCAGTTTTACCCGGTAGGTTTCACTTATTTGCCAATCGAAATGTTGGTAAAGCTCTGCCAGCGTTTGGGTGGGATTGGCGCGTAGGTCGCGGTAATCGATGCAATAATAATTTTCCGGGGCAACCAACGAGCGGAACCGCAACAGGTGTTTGTACCACTCCACGGCCAGCCCGGCATAGGCGCGTGACTCTAACCCGTCCTTGGTAATTTCAGGTGAATGGGCTTGCCAGACTGGCACGAACAAACTGACATGGGATGCGATAGATTCAGAAGGATGGCGGATGATGGTGATGAAACGCGCGTCGGGGAACTCCTCCAAAATAGATTCTACCGCCCCAGAAGAGTGAGTGGACTTGATCAATAAGGTACGGCCTTTGCCGCTGGCATAAATCTGGCGTTGCAGGCAACTGCGGTAGTAGGCCATTAATTTCCGGCGCTGTCCGAGAGGGAGGGCGTCAGGAAAACCTACGTCCCAAAGCTGGCCTACAAAAGGGAACAACATGAAAATGGCCTCGGAAGCGAACGCATAGAGAAACAGGGCGCCATCCTCCTCAGGTTGGTTCAAGCGCATTTTGTGCAGATCATCCCAGCCACCAAACCATTTCTGTTCAAACCCATTCATCAGTCGGCTAAATGCGCCGCCTAATTTTTTATCTAACCAAGCCAATGAATCAACCAGCTTTTGAACGCAAATAGACGGAAATATCGTCTGATACATTTTCCAATGGCTAAAGTTTTCAACATCCAAGCTCAAGACACCCTGCAAAAAGGATGTGCCGCTACGCGGTGGTGCGATGATAAACACGGGTTTATCGACGGAAATATTCCGGAAACTGGGGAAAAACAGCAAATCCAGCCATCGGGTTGCCGCCACAAAGAATGCAAAAGCTAGGTAAAGACCACTAAAGAACAGGACATAAATCCAACGGCGAAGACGGAATGGCCGCTGAAATAAAGTAATGTTTAACGCCTTAAAAAAGCCGCGGAAATTAAAATACATCTTGTGACCCTGTGTTTGTTTAGCGGAAAAGGGGTAGCCACAATTCTGTCTGTTTTGCCTTTAATAGCGCGGCAAAAGCTTGAAGCAAAAATGTCCGGAGATATTAATGGGTCATGAAACCTAAAAAAACTGGATTATTTTTAAGGGAAATAGCGCGATTTTTGAAA
>DBNZ01000104.1:1248-5276 GCA_002299495.1 Methylococcaceae bacterium UBA659 | reverse complement strand
CCAAGGAAATCATTTTTGTGCGCGGTGCCACCGAGGCCATTAACCTGGTCGCGCAAACCTATGGCGGGGCTGCGATAAAAGCCTGCGATGAGATCGTCATCACCGCGATGGAACACCATTCCAACATTGTGCCGTGGCAAATGTTGTGTAAGCAAACAGGGGCGATGTTAAAAATCGCCCCGATGAATTTGGCGGGTGAATTATTGTTTGCTGATTTCGCAGCACTTTTAAACGAAAAAACCCGTTTGGTGGCGGTCGCGCACATGTCCAATGCGTTGGGTACGGTCAACCCGGTCAAACGCATAATCGCCGCCGCCCATGCCAAGAATATTCCGGTGTTGCTGGACGGCGCTCAGGCCATCCCGCACATGCCGGTCGATGTCCAAGATTTGGATTGCGATTTTTACGCCTTCTCCGGTCATAAACTGTACGGGCCGTCCGGCATTGGCGTGTTATACGGCAAACAGGCGTTGCTGGAAGCCATGCCGCCGTACCAAGGCGGCGGCGATATGATCCGGACGGTGAGTTTTGAAAAAAGCACTTACGCCGGGTTGCCGCATAAATTCGAGGCCGGTACGCCCAATATCGCCGACGTGGTCGGCCTGGGTGCGGCGATTGACTATTTGAATGCAATCGGCATGGACGCGGTAGCCGCCCATGAAGCAGAACTCTTAGCCTACGCCACCGGACTGGCCGGACAAATCGACGGTCTGAAAATCATCGGCACGGCGGCCGACAAGGGCGCGATCTTATCGTTCACGCTCAACCATATCCACCCGCACGACATCGGCACCATGCTGGACAGTTTAGGCATCGCGATCAGGGCGGGGCATCATTGCGCGATGCCGGTGATGGATTTTTACGGCGTACCGGCGACGGCCAGAGCGTCGTTTGCGATGTATAACACCCAGGAGGAGGTGGATGTGTTGATGGCCGGGATTAAGGGGTTGATTGATGCGTTTGGGTAATAATGACCTGGCGCATTGAATATTACAGTTCAAAAGTGGAAGAAGACATTTTGCAATTGCCCGCTGGCTTGTTGGCGCGGTATTTCCGTTTGACTGATTTGATGCTTGAATTTGGTACTAACTTGGGGATGCCTCATACGCGGGCGATTGAACATGGCTTGTTTGAGTTGCGGATTAAGGGTAAAGAAGGCATTGCCAGAACATTTTATTGCACTAAAGTAGGCAAAAAGATTGTTATGTTGCACGTTTTCGTGAAGAAAACGCAGAAAACACCAAAAAAAGAATTGAAAATCGCTTTCGAACGCATGACGGAGATATTGAAAAATGACGCATGAGGAATTAAAAGCTAAGGCGCTTTCTAATCCAGAAGTGCAAGCGGAATACGAACTTTTAGAAGCCGAGTTTTCTTTGCTTAAACAAATGTTGTCAGCGCGGGAAAATTCAGGTTTAAGCCAAGAACAAATTGCTGAAAGAATGGGGATAAAAACATCAACACTCAGGCAGATAGAGTCTGCATTAGTGAGTGGGGAAAAATTACCTTCGTTGGCAAAACTTAGTCAATATGCACAAGCCATTGATTGTCATATTGAAGTTAAGCTAGTGCATAACTGAAGGGTAGTCCTGTGGAAAAATCTTGGAAAGAAGCGATTAAGAAAGTGTTGGCTGAGTCAGATACGCCTCTGCATTACACTGAAATATCGGAGCAGATTTTATCCCGTGGCTATTATGAAACTGACGGCGCAACGCCAGCGGCAACTGTAAATGCTCAAATAGCGTCGTCAATAAAGCATGAATGCGAAAAGTCTCCATTTTTGCGGGTTGGTAAAGGCATATTTACGCTCAAAGACTTACCCACAAATAACGGTTCAGCCAATACCTTCAAATGAAATTTTACCTAAAGAAATTAAGCTGACTGTTTTAGACGAAGAATTGTCAGATTCCATTATTCATTCCTTTTGGCATGTATTGGCAGCGTGATTTGGTCGTCTGGCGCAACGACCCGAAAATATTTGGCAAACAGCAAGCCTTATCGAAACCTGTCGATTTTGGCAAACAAAAAGGTATTTACATTCTTTACGACCATCACACCGTGGTTTATGTGGGTCGTTCGATTGATCGGCCATTAGGCAAGCGGCTCTATGAACATACAATTGACCGCTTGGGTAGCCGTTGGAATCGCTTCTCATGGTTTGGGCTGCTTGAAGTCACACCAGAAGGCGGCCTTCAAGAAACTGCGCTGAATATTTCCTTTTCCAGTTTGATTGCCACTTTAGAAGCCTTGCTTATCGAAGCCTTAGAGCCACCACAAAATAGAAAGCGCGGTGATGATTTTTCTGCAATAGAATACATTCAAGATGTTGATCCAGAGTTGCGGGAAAGGGAAATCCAAAATACTTTGCGTTCAATTGAGCAGAAAATGCGTGGTGGTTCTTAAGATTGTGTTTAGCAAATATAATTAACGAGCAATCCAATTTATCGAGATAGTTATTAACAAGCGACTTTAAATGTTCAACACCATCAAAATCCGCATCCACCAAGGCGAACAATCCGGCTTCGTCGCCGAATGCGTTGAATTGCCAATTGTTACGCAAGGTTCGACTTTGGATGACGTAACGGCAAATTTGTGTGAAGCCATCTGCTTACATTTGGACGGCGAAAATTGGGCAACCTTATTACGATAAGGCAAAACAGTTATGACTACGATTACTTTCGACACCCTAGAATTGGTTAGCAAGCTGAAATCGGCCGGTATTCCACAAGAGCAGGCGGAAGCGGTCGTTCGGGTGATTGCTGAATCACAAAGTCGACTCGTCACTAAAGATGATCTTGAGCTTAGCCTTGTGCCGGTTAAAACCGATTTAGCGGTATTGAAATGGATGCTTGGCGTGTTACTCGCAGGTGTTATTTCGTTGGTATTAAAAATTTTCTTTTAATGCCACCTTTGCGAAAATTACAGAATCTATCTTAAGAGAAAAACCATGTTTGAAGACCTCCGCGACCTCTACCAAGAAGTCATATTCGACCATAACCGCAACCCGCGCAATTTCCGCGTCATCGATAACGCCGACCGCAAGGTGGAAGGCTTTAACCCGTTGTGCGGCGACCGTTTGACATTGTTTTTAAAAATGGATGACGACACTATCGCAGACGCCTGTTTCCAAGGCTCCGGCTGCGCTATTTCCACGGCTTCCGCATCGCTGATGACGGAGATCATCAAAGGCAAGACGGAAGCGGAGGCGGTAGCCTTGTTCAAGGCTTTTCACGACATGGCCACGGGGAAAGGTGAGGATGTCCCGTTGGATGCAATCGGTAAGTTGGCGGTTTTAGCCGGGGTGCGTGACTATCCGGCGCGGGTCAAATGTGCGACGCTGGCTTGGCATACCTTGGATGCGGCGTTAAAAAACCAAGCCGAACCCGTCACCACCGAACAAGATTGAGGTTGGTTTCTTAAACGAAAGTTTTCGAGTTTTTGCTGTTGCGGAACACCAGCGGTTTTTCGGTATCGGCCACAGCCGCCGACCTGGCCGAGGCGATGGCTTGTCCGATGAGACCGTGGTCGGGCGATTTGCCGCAAACCGGGTCGGCCTTATACATATTGCCGGTCAACAGATAGGCTTGGCAGCGGCAACCGCCAAAATCCTTAGTTTTTTCGTCGCAGCTACGGCAAGGCTCTTGCATCCAGTCAAAGCCACGGAAAAAGTTGAAGGCTTTTGATTCGTACCAGATGTCTTCGATACTGTAAGCGTTGACGTTCGGGCAATCTAAGCCGGGCAGTTCCCGCGCCGAGTGGCAGGGCAGGGCGGCGCCGTCCGGGGCGATGGTCAAAAACGTGGTGCCCCAGCCGTTCATGCAGGCTTTAGGGCGGTCTTCATAAAAATCCGGCACGACGTAATAAATTTTCATCTTCCCGGCCACTGTTCCCTTGAAAGCTTGGGCGATGGCTTCGGCCTGTTCAAACTGTTCTTTGGTCGGCAGCAATAGGTCGCGGTTGACGTGCGCCCAGCCATAATATTGCGTGTTGGCCAGTTCCAAGTAATCCGCGCCCAATTCCTCCGCCAT
>DBNZ01000104.1:0-862 GCA_002299495.1 Methylococcaceae bacterium UBA659 | reverse complement strand
CACCATCGGGTAACCGTGTTTTTTCACCAGCCGCGCCACTTCTTTCTTGTGGTGAAACGAGGCGGTGCCGGCGATATGGTCGTTTAATTCCTGAGTGCTGGCCTGGATGCTGACTTGGATATGGTCCAGCCCGGCTGCTTTCAGTTGGATGATTTTGTCTTCGGCTAGGCCATAGCCCGAGGTGATCAAATTGGAGTAATAACCCAATGCGCGGGCATGTTTGACCAGTTCAACCAGGTCTTTGCGGGTTAATGGCTCACCACCGGAAAAACCCAATTGCACCGCGCCGAGTTTGCGGGCCTGGGTCAAAACCCGCTTCCAATCCTCGGTGCTGAGTTCGCTGCTGTGTTGGGCATAAGCCAACGGGTTGGAGCAATACGGGCATTGCAGCGGGCAGGCGTAGGTCAGTTCCGCCAGCAACCAGCGCGGCGGCGTGATGTCAGTTCTGTGCAATCCAGCCATTTGTTAACGCGACCTCTAAAAATGCGGTGATGTCATTGCTTAGGCCCGACGTGGCAAATTTTGCTTCCAATTCGCTGACGATTTGCGCCAGCGTATGGCCGCCGTCGCAGCATTTGAGGATTTCCGCCGAACTTTGGTTTAGCTCCACCATGCCTTCGGGATAAAGGATGACATATTTTTGTTGCGCCTCTTCCCATTGCAAGCGGTGCAGGCGGGAAAACGTGATGGGTTGGTCGGGGTTGATGGCCATTTGGGTGTGTTGGTCAGGTTGCCGGATGTCGGGCTTTCTTGCGTCAGCCCAACTTGGCTGTTAGTCCCGCAATAACTCGTTGATGCCGGTTTTGCTGCGGGTTTTTTCATCCACTTGTTTGATGATGACCGCGCAATACAGGCTGTATTT
>DBNZ01000208.1:4942-10482 GCA_002299495.1 Methylococcaceae bacterium UBA659 | reverse complement strand
AGTCGGTTTTTTTGTTTTAATCCTTGTGTCAGATTTATTCCTTGTTAGCCAATAAGTTATTTTTCTTGTCAAATAAACATCCAGTAAATAACCGCTATTTATCGTCCTCAGCAATAAAGCGGTAAATAAAAGCTCCGATTGCAGCCCCAATGAGTGGTGCTACCCAGAATAACCATAATTGTCCAAGTGCCCAATCCCCTGCAAAAACAGCGACACCGGTGCTACGGGCAGGGTTTACGGAAGTGTTTGTAACAGGGATACTAATCAAATGGGTATTGTTAAATATGTAGCGTTTTTGATTTTTATCTAATTGAATACTAAGGCTAAAAAATATTAAAGCTATCTAAAATTAACAATGCCAAAAAAACAACTGAATCTTTGACAGGGCGGGCAGTAGCATTTAAATTTGACTCAAGCAAGATTCACCATTCATCGTTAACCAAGAAATTTAACCTTATACATTTCTTGGTAGCCCGAAATCAGGCAAACTTTTTAGCTATTACGGCTGAAGTAAGGCTAACACATAACATTTCGTTTGCCGCGCCGAGCACCGGAGCTTTTACTGGGATTGGCTCGAATACCCAAGGGGCATAAAAAGGTGCGGCAAGGAAGCCCACTTTGCCGATTCCCGGTAAAAATAAGGAGTGCAGGAAGCAAGCGGCGACTGGGCTGCCTTGACTTGTGCCGTCCAGTCGCTCGCGCATCGCGTACTACGCATCTAACTCCGCGCACAACATCACTTTTATAAGTAAACTTAAATGACAGAAAAAACTACTGGCAGCCAATGCCTCCTACAAATGACTTTAAGCTCGTTAAAAACATTCATAAATCAACAGATCATTGGCCAGGACACATTAATTGAACGAATGCTGATCGCTTTATTGGCGGACGGTCATGTGTTGGTGGAAGGTGCGCCGGGTTTGGCTAAAACGCGGGCAATTAACGTCCTAAGCAAGGGCATTGAAGGCGATTTCCACAGGGTGCAATTTACCCCTGATTTGTTACCGGCGGACTTGACGGGCACTGAAATATACCGACCACAGACCGGCGCATTTGAATTCCAAAAAGGCCCGTTGTTCCACAATTTGATCCTTGCAGACGAAATCAACCGGTCGCCCGCAAAAGTCCAGGCCGCATTACTTGAGGCAATGGCGGAACGGCAGATTACCGTAGGCCAGGCGACTTATCCATTACCAACCTTGTTTATGGTGATGGCAACGCAAAACCCAATTGAACAAGAAGGCACTTATCCGCTGCCTGAAGCCCAATTGGATCGTTTCCTAATGCATGTAAAAGTAAACTACCCTGATGCCGGGCATGAGAAAGCCATTTTGCAGTTGGTCAGGGCGGAAATGCGGAATTCGTTAATAAGCAAACCGGCAGCATTTGAACCAGTCACCCAAACCACTTTGTTTGCAGCAAGAACCGCCGTATTAGACATACATATGGCCGATGCCATGGAAGATTACCTGTTACAAATCGTGTTGGCCACCCGCAAGCCGGAGCTTTACGGTGACGATTTGGCGGGCTGGTTGCAATACGGCGCAAGCCCTAGGGCCAGTATTGCCCTTGACCGGTGCTCACGGGCGAAGGCTTGGTTGGCCGGGCGTGATTTTGTGGCACCGGATGACATCCAAGATATTGCTTTTGATGTATTGCGTCATCGTCTCATCTTGACCTATGAAGCCGAAGCGGAAGGGATTAGCACCGACCATTTCATCAAAGAATTGCTGGCCAGGGTTGCCGTACCTTGATGTTAAAAGCGATGATGCCATCCAGACAGCCTAAGGATACGGCGGACGGGTTGGTGACGGTTTCCTTAAAAACCTTGGTGGATTTAGCTAAGTCGGCGGCGGCCTTGAGCCAAAAACATCCGTCAATCCGTGCCAAGCAAAGCGGCGGTTATGTGTCGCCATTTAAAGGTCGTGGCATGGAGTTTGATGAGACCCGTTTGTATCAAGCGGGTGACGACATTCGCAGTATGGATTGGCGGGTGACGGCTCGGACAGGCAAGCCCCACACCAAACTGTTTAGGGAAGAGCGCGAACGCCCGGTCTTTATCTCCGTGGATGACCGTCCCTACATGCACTTTGCTACCCGTGGCGTATTCAAATCGGTTCAGGCGGCCAAACTAGCGGCTTTGTTGGCGTGGTCAGCCCAGCAGCACGGCGACCGCATTGGCGGCCAGTTATTTTCCGAACACAGTTGCCGGGAATTTAAACCGCAACATGGCAAAGCCGCAGTGCTGTTGTTTTTGCAGGCTTTATCCCAACCGGAACAGGCGGCCAAAATCCATGTCCCGTTTGATCAGGTGTTGGCCCGGTTGGTTAAACACGCCCGTCCAGGAAGCGCCGTCCATATCATCAGTGATTTTCGCGGATTTGACCCTCAAGCTGAAACCCACTTGGCAAAATTGTCCCGGCATTGCGATGTGGAATTGATTTTCTTGTCCGACCCATTGGAAAACCAGTTGCCCAATAAGGGCTTGTATCCATTGACTGACGGTCAGCGGGAGTTGTTGCTAAATACCGGTGATCAAAATCGTGTGGACCGCTACCAGAAACGGTTTGTGCATCGGTTAAACGGCCTGGAACGATTCAGTAAAAAACATGGCGTCAGCTTTAGGCAATGCCGCACCATTGACGATCCCTTGCAGACTTTAAGGTAATGCAGTCCTTGAAACTTCCCCTACGCGATATCCACTTGCCGGAAGCGGTCAGTTGGTGGCCACCCGCTATAGGTTGGTGGTTGGTTGCCCTGCTGATGCTATTGATGGTTTTTTATGCGTTTTTGTTTTATAAGCACCGTATGAAACCGAAAAAAGCCGTTAAGGAGGCCAAGAACATGTTGTTGGAACTAAGGCAAAACAACACACTTACCGCTATAGAAAAAATATCCGCGCTGTCAATCCTGCTCCGCCGGACGGCCATCAGTTTATCCACAGACCCCAAAGTGGCCGGTTTGACCGGCCAAGCCTGGTTGACCTTCCTCGACCAAACGATGAAAGGTGATTTTTTTTGCCGGGGCGTTGGCCGTATGTTGGTTGATTCACCTTATCGGCCATCGCCGCCTTCTGACACGGAAATCGCCCAATTGCTGGAAGGGTGTGAAAACTGGTTGCAGACCTGCAACAAAATGCCCAAGGCTGAGAATAAACCATGATTCATTTTGAATGGCCTTTGTTAATGTTGGCGTTGCCGTTGCCGTTATTGGTGCGTAGGTTATTACCCCCGTATCAAGCCGTGCAACAGGCCGCATTAAAGGTGCCGTTTTTAGATGAGTTTGATTTGGGAGGGCAACGGATGCCGGGTGCCCAAGCAGACAAATGGCGACTGCTGATGGCGGTTATCGCCTGGATCCTTCTGGTGGCGGCCTGCACCCGTCCTCAGTGGTTAGGTGAGCCGATTGCACAAGCCGTAAGCGGCCGCGATTTGATGCTGGCGGTGGATTTATCCGGCAGTATGGAGGAACAGGACTTCTTCATCAATAAACAGCCGGTTGACAGGTTGACCGCAGCCAAATCGGTGGCGGCGGATTTTATTGAGCGTCGGTTAGGCGACCGTATCGGCCTGATTTTGTTTGGCACCCAAGCCTACTTGCAAGTGCCGCTGACGTTTGACCGGAAGACGGTCGGGACGCTGTTAAACGAAGCGGTGATTGGTTTGGCGGGCGATAAAACCGCGATCGGCGACGCCATTGGTTTGGCGGTAAAGCGTTTGGCTGGCCAACCCAGCCAAAGCCGGGTGTTGGTTTTAATGACCGATGGCGCCAATACCGCAGGTGAAGTAACCCCGCTGAAAGCGGCGGAATTAGCCAAAGCCGTGCAGCTTAAGATTTATACCATCGGTATCGGTGCTGATGAAATGATAGTGCAAAGTTTTTTTGGCAACCGTAAGGTTAACCCCTCTATTGATTTGGATGAGGACACCCTAGTCAAGATTGCCGAAAGCACAGGCGGCCATTATTACCGCGCCCGAAACACCGCCGAACTGGATAACATCTACTTGCGGTTGGATGAACTGGAACCGATTATCAAAGACAAACAATACTTCCGGCCACGCACGGAATTATTTTATTGGCCGTTGGCCGCGGCCTTATGGTTGGTTGCCGTTATTGCTTGGCCGGGCAGGGGGAAACCATGAACGTTGCCGATTTTCATTTTATCAGGCCCTATTGGTTGTTGGCCTTAATTCCAGCGATGGTGATTATGGCCAGGTTGCATCGCAACCGATATAGCCAAAGCGCTTGGCAGGCGCTGTGCGATGACGCCTTGTTGCCTTTTATATTGCAACAAAAAAACACGGCGGCAAGCCACTCCCCCCTAATAATTGGGGCTACCGCTGCGGTATTGACTATCATCGCCTTGGCCGGCCCGAGTTGGGAACGCTTACCCATGCCGGTATTCCAGAATGCCTCCGCCTTGGTCATTGCGTTGGATTTGTCACGGTCAATGGATGCCGGCGACATTAAACCTAGCCGTTTAATCCAGGCGCGTTACAAAATTTCTGATTTGCTTAAGCAACGAAAAGACGGACAGACCGCGTTATTGGTGTTTGCCGGGGAGTCCTATGTGGTCACGCCATTGACCAACGACATTGCCACCATCGATAGCCAGTTGTCCGCCCTGACCACTGACATCATGCCGAATCCCGGCAACAATGCGGCCGCCGCATTGGCAAAAGCGGCCGCTTTGTTCAAGCAGGCAGGCTTGCCGCAAGGCCAAGTCATTTTGGTCAGCGATGGCGTGGACATGTCGGCGGCCCAAGCAGCGTTGTCTTCCTTAGCTGGACACTACACCGTTTCTGTCCTCGGTGTCGGGACGGCTCAAGGCGCGCCTATTGCGACGCCAAGCGGCGGTTTTTTAAAAGATGATGCGGGTAATATCTTAATCCCTAGATTGGATGGCGATGGCTTATTGGATTTAGCACAGGCAGGTGGAGGCGTTTACCAGGAGATTTCCGCCAGCGATGACGATATAAAACGCCTGGCAAGTTTTGCTGCTGAGTCCACACAACAAAAAAGCCAAGAAGGGTCAAACTTGATGCTTGATTTCTGGGAAGACAAAGGCCCCTGGCTATTGCTGATGGCGTTGCCTTTAGCCGCTTTAGCCTTCAGGAAAGGCGTGTTGGGCTTGCTCTTGTTGCCGGCGATGTTCGCGCCTGATAACAGCTATGCGTTTGAATGGCAAGACTTATGGCAAAGAAAAGACCAGCGTGGCGCACAGGCTTATCGAAACAACGAATTTGCCAAGGCGGCGTCAGAATTTGAAAACCCGGAATGGCAAGGGGCGGCTTTCTACCAAGCGGGCGAGTATCAAAAAGCCTTGGAAAGTTATGCGGCAAGCGGACACAGTAAAAGCGGCGGCCTGCTCTACAATCAGGCCAATGCCTTAGCCCAATCCGGCAAATTACAGGAAGCCATCGCCGCCTATGCTAAGGCGCTTGAGCTGGACCCTGAAAATATGGACGCCAAATTCAACAAAGCATTAGTAGAAAAAGAGCTGGAAAAGCAGAAACGACAAAACCAACAAAACCAACAAA
>DBNZ01000208.1:0-4582 GCA_002299495.1 Methylococcaceae bacterium UBA659 | reverse complement strand
ACCAACAAAACCAACAAAACCAAGGCCAAGATAAAGACAAGCCGCAACAAGCGGATAAAAATCCATCAGGGCAGGGCGGTCAAACCGATCAAAAACACCAGGATGGGCAATCTAGCCAAGCCGATGACGGACAAAAACCCGAACAAAAACCCGAGCGGCCGGAAAGGTCACAAGAAGCCGATGGGCAACAATCGCCATCCGCACAACGGCCAAAAGATGCGGCTGAACCAAAACCAGGGCCAGGTGTCCAAGCCAAAGCCAGAAAAGATCAACAGGATAAGCCACAACCCTCTGAATCATCCGATAGTTTATTGAGCGCAGAGCAGCGACAAGCCAACGAACAATGGTTGAAAAGAATACCCGATG
This sequence comes from Methylococcaceae bacterium UBA659, assembly GCA_002299495.1. Classification (GTDB taxonomy): domain Bacteria; phylum Pseudomonadota; class Gammaproteobacteria; order Methylococcales; family Methylomonadaceae; genus Methylovulum. The sequence goes on along the minus strand of DBNZ01000208.1, from coordinate 4,216 downwards.
ATCCATCCGGTTTGCTTAGACGTAAATTCAAATACCAATATGGCCAGCAAAAGCATTAATTGCTTTTATTGTTTGCTTATGCCTTGAAAAGGATCGGCAAGGTTGAATTTTTTCTTATCAACGATATAGTGATGGTTGCGATAATATTTACCCCGAATTGTGCTACGGCATTAAGCTGTCGCCGATTCTCCTTTCCCTTAGCCTATTAGGATAATAACGATGAAAAAAATGCATAAAACCCCCTTAGCTGCCGCCATAGGCGCAGCCGTAATATCGTCTTTTTCTATCTCCGCTGCCAATGCAGAGTCCAACCCATTCGGCATGACCGAACTGTCCAACGGTTACATGCAGGTGGCTGAAGCCGGGAAAACCGGAGAAATGGCCTGTGGTGCATCCATGAAAATGGATAAGCCACAGGCTAAATCGGCTGAAGGCGCTTGTGCAGGCGCTAAAAAAACTGAAGAAAAACAAGCTGTTGGGAACAAAGCCAGCGAAGGCAAATGCGGTGCCATGATGGAAGATGGCAAAATGAAAAAAGGCATGGAAGCCGCTTGCGGCGCCATGATGAAAGGAAAAGAAGGCGCCTGCGGTAATATGGGGCAAACAGCAAAAGAAGCAAAACCTGCGGTTGGGAACAAAGCCAGCGAAGGCAAATGCGGTGAAGGCAAATGCGGTGCCATGATGGAAGATGGCAAAATGAAAAAAGGCATGGAAGCCGCTTGCGGCGCCATGATGAAAGGAAAAGAAGGCGCTTGTGCGGCCAACAAAGCAGCCCCCGTTGCTCCAGCTACCCCGGCAGCAGAACCGGCGGCTGAAGAACCTACAGAAGAATAGCCGTTATAACGGATAGTGAAAAATAAAGAGGGCGAGCTTTTGCCCTCTTTTTTTACCCTTAAGAATGTTTCAGAACGTGTTTTAACAATGTCACTAGCGGTTCGAGTGCCACGACTGCCTAGACGTACATGAGGATTTTCTCAGGTTTTTGCGCTGGCACTCCGTGCACCGCAGACTGTCGAGCACCGCGCCACGCAGCCAGCGGACCGCGTAGCCGCTGTTAAAACACGTTTTCAGAGGTGCGCCGATGAATGCCCATCCCCTAGATAACCCGATAAACGGTGCCGGTCTCGGCTTAAGACGTCAATTTTTAAGCCAGATTGCCGATAACCCGCCTGAAATCGGCTTTTATGAAGTTGCTCCGGAAAACTGGATAACCCTAGGCGGAAAATTGGGCAAACAATTCCGTGCCATGACCGAGCGACATGATTTTGTTTGCCACGGTTTATCCCTCTCGCTAGGCAGCACGGATCCCCTAGATGTCGGGTTAGTCACCGCCATCAAACAGTTCATGCAAGAACACCGGATCAAGCTTTACAGTGAGCATTTAAGCTATTGCAGCAAGGATGGGCACTTATACGATTTAATGCCGATCCCGTTTACCGAAGCGGCCGTCCAGCATGTAGCCCAACGGATTAGGCAAGTGCAAGACATCCTGGGGCAAAAAATAGCACTGGAGAATGTTTCCTACTACGCCGCGCCGGGTCAAGAAATGGCGGAAATCGAATTTTTCAACGCCGTAGTCAACGAAGCCGATTGCAATGTCTTGCTAGACATCAACAACATTTATGTCAACAGCGTCAATCACGGCTACGATGCCGAAGCTTTTCTAAAAGCCATACCCGCCAACCGGATTAGCTATGCCCATATTGCCGGCCACTATGTTGAAGCCGAGGATTTTCTGGTCGATACCCACGGCGCCGCAGTGATTGACCCGGTTTGGAAGTTGCTGGCGAAAGCCTATGAAGGGTATGGGGTATTCCCGACCCTGTTGGAACGCGATTTTAATATTCCGGAACTGTCCGAATTGATGCGTGAAGTGGGCGTCATCAAGGCCATCCAAAACGCCTGGCAAAGCCAGCATGCCCGACAATCGGTCTTAAGCCCATGAAAGTTGACTTCAACGCAAAACAGCGCGAGTTTGCGGCTTATATCCGCAATCCGTTTGAAATCCCCCCGCCTGCCGACGTGCCGGGGCGACGCATGGCGTTATACCGGGAGTTATTTTTCAACAACATCGGGAATTTTCTATCCAGCAATTTTCCCGTTATTAGAACCTTGCTTGACGACCAGCAATGGGATGAATTAGTACAAGATTTTTTTTCCAAACACGTCAGCAAGTCGCCGTATTTTTCCGAAATACCAGAAGAATTTATCGCCTTCCTGCAAGCAGAGCGGGATAATCCGGAAGACTTTCCGTTTTTGCTGGAATTGGCCCATTACGAGTGGGTGGAAATGGCCTTGTTCATCGCAAAAGAAGAATCCGCCGTTAATGCTGGCGACATTGATGACCTTTCAAATCAGCCGGTTAGGCTCTCGCCATTGGCTTGGCCTTTGGTCTATCAATATCCCGTCCACAAAATTTCACCCGCTAATTTGCCCGGCCAACCGCCGGCCCAAGCCACTTTCTTGGTGGTTTATCGCGACCAGTCGGATGACGTGCATTTTTTAGAGATCACCCCGCTTGCTTACCGGCTACTGTCCCTGATCGAGCAGTTACAGCCTGTGCCTATAAAAGCGGGTCTTAGCCAATTGGCTAAGGAGTTAAATCCCTCGGATCAAGCCGCTTTTTTTAGCGCGGGTGAAACTCTAGTCGGTGGGCTTGTGGAGAGGGGCGTTATTGTTATGTAAGTTTCAAGATATTCGGGAACAGGGCAAAAGTTTTGCCCTACTTAAATCAACCAAACAAGAGGTAAATCAAGATGAACGTTAAATTATTGGTAGCTTTATTGGCAGTGGCTGTTTCCTATGCGGCCCATGCTGAAACCAGCACAACCGCCAGTCCCGCACCGGCGGCTAATACGGCGATGCCGACGGCAACCCCAGGTGTTGGAAAACACCCTAAGAATCATGGCAAACGGATGGACAAAGTGGCCCAAGAACTGGGTTTGAATGAAGACCAAAAAAACAAGATGCAAGCGATCATGGAGGAAAAGCATCAAAAAATGAAAGCCATTCACGCAGAAACCAATGCCAAGCTGAAAACGGTACTGACTCCGGAACAATACACAAAATTTGAATCCATGCGCCCTCACAGACGCCACGGCAAGCCCGAATAAAGCATTTTCGATGGGGGCGGATGCCGTCGTCCGCCCTTGTGTGTTTTCAGGAAAGCCGTTTTAAGGGTACAGCGCCAAGGTTTTTAAACCGCAGGTCTCGGCCACGCCAAACATCAGGTTCATCGCCTGCACGGCTTGCCCTGACGCACCTTTGACCAAATTGTCGATCACCGACAATACCACTACCGTATCCCCTCCCTGTGGCCTATGCACGGCTATCTGGCAGCGGTTGCTGCCGCGCACGTTGCGGGTGTCGGCGTAGTGGCCTTCCGGCAACACATCGACAAACGACTCGTAGGCGTAACGGCTGTCGTACAAGGCCTGCAAATCGTCGTCGGCGTTTTCCAGCCGGGCGTATAACGTAGCATGGATGCCCCGTATCATCGGTGTCAGATGCGGCACAAAAGTCAAACCTACCTGTGCACCGGCCGCTTTCGCCAAACCCTGGCGGATTTCCGGCAAATGCCGGTGGCCGGCCACGGCATACGCTTTGAAACTTTCACCTGTTTCGCTCATCAACGTCGCCAATTCGGCTTTTCGTCCCGCGCCGCTGACCCCGGATTTAACGTCGGCGATCAAGCTTTGGCAATTCACCAAGCCATTTTCAAGCAGCGGCAAAAAACCCAATTGCACGGCGGTCGGGTAACAGCCGGGACAGGCCACCAAGTGCGCTTTTTTGATGGCCTCGCGGTTGACTTCGGGCAGACCATAAACCGCTTCCCTCACCAAATCAGGGCAAGCGTGTTCCATGCCGTACCAACGGCTCCATTCCGCCACATCTTGCAAACGGAAATCGGCGGATAAATCAATCACTTTTACACCCCGCGCCAGCAATGCCCTAGCCGATAGCATGGCCGTACCGTTAGGTGTAGCGAAGAACACCACATCGCATTGCGCCAAGGTCGCTACCGTAGGCGCGGTGAACTCAATATCATAAACTCCACGCAAACCGGGATAAACCGCATCCACGCGCATGCCCGCCTCCGCCCGCGAAGTCACCACGCTGACCTCCACATCGGGATGCAACGCCAAAATCCTCAGCAATTCCACCCCGGTATAGCCGGTACCGCCTACTATGCCTGCTTTAATCATGATGTTCCCAG
>DBNZ01000085.1:2494-10812 GCA_002299495.1 Methylococcaceae bacterium UBA659 | reverse complement strand
CTAAAGATTAAATCATTTTTTTTTGCGTTGATTTTTATGGACATCGCCGCTTAGGGCATAAGTATCTACACAGATTTTATAGCGCGTCATTCCGGCATCCCCCCTGCAATCCAGGCCGGGGCAGGCTCTGCCGGAATGACGATGTTCCGTATTTGTGTAGATACTTATGGGGCGAATGGGGGGCGGTTTTAGGCAGGGCGCGGTGCGTGTCTGCATCGACACCGGAAGTGTAAGGTACGCACAGCGTACCCGGCTATTTCTCGATGCAGGACGTTACGCTAGGTTTAAGTAGGGCAAAATCGCCGTTAGGTTGGGTTCGGAGACGAACACATCGGCTTGCTCACGGACTATCGCCCTATCGACTACGCCGCCAAAACCAATGATGAAGGCGCCGGCTTGTTTGGTTTCTAAGTCGGTTTTGCCGTCGCCGACCATGACCAACCGGTTTTGCCCGCCCAATTGTCCGGCGACGACCGCTTTGCCACCGGTTTTAGCTAACGGGGATGCCCGTTCAAAATCCAGGTAACTGCCGTCTTCGTGAAAATAGATATCCACGGCATGGACATGCGCATCGGGCAAACCGAGCAAATGCGCCAACGGCAGAATTGCCGCCCGTAAGCCGCCGCTGATGATATGGACTTGTTTGTTTTGCCCAAGCAACGCGGCGAACACTTCATAGCTGCCCGCTACTTGTTCGGCAATGTATAAATCCGCCAACCAGTCAATGCTGGCTTGGTCAGGTTTAATCAGCGCCAGCCGCTGTGCGTAGACGGCTTCCAACGACACCAGGCCGTTCATCGCGGCATTGGTCAATTCGGCCAATTCTGCCCCCAAACCCGCACGTTTGCCGAGTTCGTCTATGCCTTCGATTTTGCTTAAGGTGCTGTCGCAATCAAAGCAGATGGTAGTAAAGTTCATAGGTTGATTTGTTTGACTCGATGCACGGGCGGCAATTCACAAAGCTGCAGGATCAGCGCCTCGGGCAACGGTGCGGACACGCTGATCACGGCCATCGCCTGTTGCTGTTCGTCGGCGATGCTGACCTGCATACGGGTGATGTTGATATTGGCGTTGCCCAATACGGCGCTCATAGCGGAGATGACGCCGGGGTTGTCGTCGTGGCGGGTCACCAACAAGACGCCTTCGGGGACGACTTCGATGTCGAATTGGTTGATGCAGACCAAACGCGGTTGCCTACCGCCCAGCAAGGCGCCGGACAAGGCCAGGGTTTTCCCGCCGCCTTGGTCGGTCAGTTGGATCAACGAGATGTAATCGCGGGATTCATGCGTGACCGACTCGGTCAACACGATGCCTTGGCGTTTGGCGATGTTTTCTGCGTTGACCCGGTTGACCGGCGTGGAAAAATGCCCGCTTAGAATGCCGATCAAGGCCGACACCGAAACGGGCCGGATGGCGACCTCGGCGGCGCGGCCAAATAAGGCGACTTCGACTTTTTCCAGCGGCGCATCCGCTAAACCCGCCATCACCTTGCCTAAAATGGTCGCCAGGTTCATGTATTCGCTGGATTTTTTCAGATCTTTTGCAGAAACCCTAGGCAAGTTCAAGGCATTGATGGCCTCGCCCGTTTTCAGGAACGTGGCCGTCTGCCGGGCGATTTCAACGCTGACCGCTACTTGCGCCTCGGCCGTGGACGCACCTAGGTGCGGGGTGAAGACGATATTATCCAATTCCAACAACGGCGAACCGGCCGGCGGTTCGTTTTCGTAAACATCCAACGCCGCACTGGCAATCTTTTTTTCTTTCAAGGCCAGGTACAGGGCGGCTTCGTCGATGAGTCCGCCACGGGCGCAATTGATGAGCATGGCGGTCTTTTTCATCATCGCCAATTGCCCGGCGCCGATGATGTTGCGGGTTTTTTCAAGCAGCGGGCAATGCAGGGTCAAATAATCGGCGCGGGCCAGCAGTTCTTCAAGGCTGACCGATTCAATGCCGTATTCTAAGAATATTTCCGGCGCCACGAACGGATCATAGGCGATGACGTTCATTTTAAGCCCTAAGCCGCGCTGGGAAACGATCCGGCCTATGGTGCCAAAACCTAAAATGGCCAGGGTTTTATGGGCTACCTCGCTGCCCGTCAGTTTGGAGCGTTCCCAGCGTCCGGCCCGGATCGACGCATCAGCGGCGGGCAAATGGCGGCTTAACGACATGATGTGCGCGATCGCCAATTCCGCCGTGGTGGTGGCGTTGGCGTCCGGCGTGTTCATGACGATAATGCCTAACTCGGTCGCCAACGGGATATCGACGTTATCGACGCCGATACCGGCACGACCGATCAGCTTCAGGTTTTTGGCGGCATGCAACACGGCGGGGGTGACTTTGGTGTCGCTACGAACCAGCAACGCATCGTAGTCGCTGATCGCTTCGCACAGTTGTTCTTCGTTCAGCCCGGTTTGGATATGGACGCCGATATCAGGTTGTTCGGTCAGGTAATTGATGCCGGCCTCGGCCAATTTGTCGGAAATGAATATTTTTTTCATAACATAAATCCCAAAATGCCTGCTTGCAGAAAGGCTGAGTTTAACATATTTGCTATAATTTCCGGCTTTTGACCATTACTCAAATTTTGGCCTGGCTGGCTGGTTAGATGATAGCTATCGTAGCCTGAGTAAAATTCCACGGCGTTACCCTATGAGCAAAATCAGATTGCCTTATTTTTTATGTATAGGAACCCAAAAATCGGGGACTTCCTGGCTTTATGAAAACCTTCGTCATCATCCGGGTATTTGGATGCCGCCGTTGAAAGAGCTGCATTATTTCGACCATTTGTACTGCCAAAGCAACCGGTCTTGGTCACGTTGGCATGTGACACAAGGGGTTAGCCGTTTATTGAAGCAATATGTCTTAGCTCATGGCAATAACATCGATTTTGTTTATATCCGCTATTTGGTCAATATCGTGACCGAACCGATGTTTACTGAGGTCTGGTATGAACAGGTTTTTCAGCGGCCGGCTGCCAAGGGCAAAATCATCGGCGACATCACCCCTGAGTATTGTGCCATAGGCGATGAAGGCATCCACTATGTCCAACGTTTGTTAGGCGAGGTAAAACTCATTTGGTTGATCCGGGATCCAGTCAACAGAGCACTTTCGCAAGTCAGGATGAATGCCGAACGCCGAGGTTTGTCTAGCGGGCTTTCAGTAGCGCAATGGCTGGAGATGGCAGCGGCCGAAGAAATCCTGAGCCGGGGTGATTACAAGGATTATATGCCTAGATGGGAACGGGCTTTTGGTCGAAAAAACCTATTGTATTTGCCTTTTAAACACATCGCCAAACAACCCGAACAGGTTTTGCAGGCAGTGGAAAATTTTATAGGCGCCAAAAATTGGACGGGGTATCCCACCCCAGATAAAAAAGTCCACGCCACCCAGGAATTTGCGGTTCCAGAACAAGTGTCCGTTTTTTTCGAAGAAAAATTTCGGCCACAATATCAATTCCTTAATGATCATTTCGACACCGAATTTGTAACCCATCTGTAGAGGTCTTTATTTTGAAAAATTGGACAAAAACAATCGGCAGGATTGCCCTGCCCATGATCCAGGCATATCGGCACGGTAAAGATTTATCCCGGGTGTCAGACAATACCCGGATGATTAAACCCGGCGATATCTTAGCTTTTGTTGTACTGCGTAATGAAACCATCCGTTTGCCTTACTTTTTGGCTTATTACCGTAGGCTGGGGGTCAAGCATTTTCTTTTCGTTGATAATGGCTCCGATGACGGCTTTATGGATGAGGTTGGCGATTATGCGGATTGCTCGGTTTGGCATACCCAAGCCAGTTATAAAGCATCCAAATACGGTGTGCATTGGCTTAACTATTTGCTGAAAAAATATGGCCGGGGACACTGGTGCTTGACCGTTGACCCTGATGAATTTTTGCTTTTCCCGTATGACGATTCCCGTTCGTTAATCGAATTGACGGCTTATTTAGACCAGGAACAAAAAGAATCCTTTTTTTCCATCACGCTGGATATGTACGGTGCCGGTACGGTCGATGAAGCGATTTATCAAAAAGACCAGGATCCGCTGGCAGTATGCCCCTGGTTTGACCCAACCGGGTATTATCAAGACAAACGGCCTAACTTTAATGAGTGGTGGATACGCGGCGGTGTCAGGCGCAGGGTGTTTTTTGCCGACCAGCCTTGGCATGCCCCGGCATTAAACAAAACTGTGCTGGTCAAATGGCGTTGGTATTACGCCTATTTTGCATCCACCCATATTGTTTGGCCGAACCGTCTCAACCGCCCGCATTTCCAAGACACCTTGGCGCCCACCGGTTGTTTGCTGCATTTTAAATACTTAGCGTTATTCCGTGAGAAGGTCGAAGAAGAAATGGGGCGCAAACAACATTATGCCGGATCGCGGGAATACCAGAGTTATCTGGCAGGTTTGGATAGCAAAACCGTGTTATGGAACAAAGCCTCCGTGCGCTTTCAAAATTGGCGGCAATGTGTTGATTTGGGTTTGATGAATGTTGGGCGGTGGTTCTGATGAAATTGGCTTTTATCATCCTAGCCCACAACGATCCGGACAACGTCCTGCGTTTGATTAAAAGGTTAAGAACGCAGGATGACCACATTGTCGTCCACTGGGACAAAAACAGCCGCCTAGACTTACAAACCCTGGCCCAGTCCGCATTGACCGATGAACAAAGGGCGAATGTCCATTTTTGCCGCCGGGTAGCCGTGGACTGGGGGCGCTGGTCTATGGTCGAGGCCTCTCTTTCAGCCTTAAGGCATCTGCAATATCTGGATCAGCCGTTTGATTATGCGGTGCTGATGAGCGGCGGCGATTATTTGTTAAAGCCCGTAGCTGGACTTAAACAGTTTTTGTCAAGGCACCCGGGCAAGGAATTTATTGAATGTGTAGACCCAGACCTAGACCCGTGGGTAGTCCAAGGTTTGGTCAAAGAACGGTTCTTGCACCACCACTGGTTTAGTTGGCGGGATCAGCGGCCTTTATTTGAATGGTCGCTCGCCACCCAAAAAAAACTGGGTTTAAAACGTACTATGCCCCGGGGGCTTAAAGCCTATTTTGGCTCGCAATGGTGGGCGTTAACTTGGCCCACCATCGCAAAAATTTTGCCGTTAAGCCAGCAAGGATCCATCCGTCGATTCTTTCAATCGACCTGGGTACCGGATGAAATGTTTTTTCAAACCTTGGTCGCTGCGGTAACCTCAGCGGACAGCATCTACGGCACGAACCTGACGTTCTACCAGTTCGACCATACCGGCAAGCCCTTGTTGTTTTACAACGACCACTTCGATTTTTTGCACCAGCAAAACTTTTTTTTCGCTCGGAAACTATCCCCCAAAGCCCATTTATTACGCGACAAACTCGATAAATTCATAGCTGAAAACCCAGCGGCCAGCGTGTCCCATTTGGCCAAGAACATGGCTGATTACCAGCAATTCATTGCCGTGCAATGGCGCGGACTCCCCAACCGTCGGGTCATTGGCAGGCAGGCGGACCCCTGGTACGGGGACTTGGAATGGAATAAAACCCCGTATTTCGTGATCATGGCCTACTCTCAGACCCAGTTGCAACCATTGATCAACGCGCTGAACGCCCTACCCGGAATCCGCTGCTTCGGGGATTTGTTCATCGGCGACCATATCGACTATGGCTCTAACGACTGGGCACACCCGTTGTACCCTTCCGACAAACCCGCTTTAAGGGATATGAAACGGCCTAATTTTCTGGTCGACCTCATCAAAGCCCATCCAGGACACCTGGTTGGCTATGTCATGCACCTGCCCATAGGCAACGATATGGAACGGATTGCCCTTTATGACCCTCAAGCCAGCATAGTCTTTATCCTGCCAGAAGGCCATTATTTGCCGGAGGACCAACAATCATTAAATTGGACGTGCGCCTTCCAAAATATGATTATGCACGACCATATCCATGCGGCCCGGCAAGCCAACAAACCTTTTCTCGCCATCAACGCCAGCGGGCATGTCATTGCCCCTGAGAGCGTTGCCAAGATCAAAGAGAAGCTGTTAGCCTTGCGCGACAGCATGATGACAACGCTTTCTTAACCGCAGGACCTACCCTTAAACCTCCTGGATGAAATGGATATCTTCATAAACCAAAACAAATACCGGCTGATCATGACCCTTCTGGTCAGGAATGAGGTTGACGTGATCGAAGGAAACCTCCGTTTTCATCTCGATCATGGCGTCGATTTCATCGTCGCCACGGACAACGGTTCGACTGACGGCACCAAGGAAGTGCTTGAGGAATATGCCCGCAAGGGAGTGCTGCACTTAATCCACGAACCCAGCCGGATTTTCCAGCAACAACTCTGGGTCAACACTATGGGTGAGTTGGCCTGTCAACAGTGTTCCGCCGATATGATTTTCCATAGTGATGCCGACGAATTGTGGCATCCCGCCAGCGGCTCATTGAAATTCGAATTAGGCCTTAAGCATCGGGTCGATGTCTTGTCGGTACCCGTCCGAAATATGCTGTTGTCCAATAAAAACGGCACGGAAGTATTTCCCCATGATGTCGCCTATGAAGTCAACAACCCCATCATCAAATCGGTCCGAAAAGTCATGAATGAGGTCGGTTGGCGGTCATTTTTTTTGTACCGTTACCCAAATAAAGTCATTTACAGAACCCCAAACGGTTATGTCAAAGTCGTCCAAGGCAACCATGATGTCATTACTGATAGCCCATACAGGGAATTCGCCAAACAAAAATCTTCTGACATTGAAGTCCTGCATTTTCCAATACGCAGCCTTAAACAATTCCGGCAGAAAATTATTAATAATGGCGAAGGGCTTTACAATCTCGATTTGTATCTAGGTAGCGACAATATCCATGCCTGGCATGCCAAACGTTGGTACGGTCTTTACCAACAAGGTAGGCTAAACGAGGAATACCACCGCTTATTGGATTTGGAAGATTATCTTGCCGAAGGCATTCTTAAGCCGCTGTGCGACAAACGCAAACTAATACTTAATTATTTTGACCAAGGCCTTTAGTGACAGACAAACCATAGCTTGGTTAAACGCTTTATTGTGCAAACCCCTTAGCCCTACGAATTGATTTGGTGAAAAAAACTCTGATTGCTGCCCTCGCCTTTGGTTTTGGCTTGCTTATTTTGCTAGGCCTGTATCAACGCTTATCCGAAAATCCCATCGCCAGGAACCACGTTTTCACCACCCTCACCGGGGAAAGTGTTGCCTGGTCCGATTTTCGGGGCAAACCGCTATTGGTTACATTCTGGGCGACTGATTGCCAAAGTTGCCTTAAAGAAATCCCGCACTTGATTGATTTGTATCAAAAATACCATGCCCGTGGTTTGGAGATTATCGCCGTTGCCATGTATTACGACCCGCCCAGCCATGTGGTTAATATGGCCCAAACCATGCGGCTACCCTATCCGGTGGTGTTGGATTTATCAGGCAATCACGCCAAATCGTTCGGGAACGTGGCATTGACGCCCACGACGTTTTTAATTGACGCAGAGGGCAAGGTTAGGTTTAAAGTAACCGGGTTGTTTGACGAAAACGACTTGTCCAAACGCATACACGCTTTGTTAAAAGGATAACTATGTTGTGGTTAAAAGCCTTGCATCTCATTTTCATGGTGACCTGGTTTGCCGGCCTGTTTTATTTGCCGCGTTTATTTGTCTACCATGCCATGTCCGATGACGAAATAAGCAAAGAACGTTTCCAGACAATGGAACGCAGGCTTTACTATGGCATCATGACGCCGGGCATGGTCATGACCTTCGTGTTTGGCATATGGATGCTGGTCTCTTATGCCTGGGCCGTGTATGGACAAAGCGGCTGGTTGCACGCCAAGTTATTTTTATTGCTGCTTATGTTGGTTTACCACGGCTTTTGCGGCGCCTGGTTAAGCGATTTTAAACACGACCGGAACCGGCATAGCCCTGTCTACTACCGATGGGCGAACGAAGTCCCGGTGTTGTTTTTAGTCGGCATCGTGATTCTAGCGGTGGTTAAACCTTTTTAGTCCGCCAAAATGGCCATTGCAAAATCGGCTTGGGTACGTTAGGTTAAACCAGTTATGGCCACCCAGTGGCGGCTACGTCTTTTCGACTTTGCGTTGCCGCTAGGCTGTAACCGTCTTTACTCACTGCTCCAAGTTACTGGACGTTGACTTGATTAACTGTTTCATTGCCCAACCTAAGCTCATGTTAAAACCCCCCCTTTGCACCCTGCTCTGGTTGTTCTTGCTCACCGCCTGTGCCACCAACCCCATGACCGGTAGAAGCCAATTGATTGTCATGCCTGATGCCCAGCTCAACCAAATGGGTCTTGA